>NZ_BAAILP010000086.1:0-48403 GCF_054589055.1 Novosphingobium sp. 11B
CCACACTCAACCCAACATCGAGGTGATCCACGCTCGCTTCGCGGCACTCGCCAAGAAATGGGCGCCGCGCCCGCGGAAACCCAAATAACCCTACGTCAACGCCGCCTTCCGTCGGCGCTTACTGACAACCCGCCGGGCAGGCGGGATTGGCAGCCACTGCCGAATGACCCGATGCCCAGCTCTCGGGTCTCAGCGCATTGAGGAAAAGCTACTGGGCGCCGGCATGTCTGCTTTGACCCGCGGCATGTTCGAGCGTGCGAGCCGCGAGAATGATACCCGAGAGAAGGGATATGAACGCTGCGGTGGGGATCGGAGCATGCGAGTCCTCACGAACAGGGTGAAGGCAGCCGGCGCAAGGCTGTGCTGGTCGATGAGTGGAGACGATGACCTGAAAGGCAGCGCAAAGGCTTCAGCGCCCTGGAATGAGGCGGCCGGAGGGTACGCTGTCGCATATTAGGAGAGTAGGGCAGGCGCTGCACCGGCCCGCACCGGGCTTGGTTGGAAACTGGCCCTGTCGCATCGCCTCGATCCGGGTGGCAACGGCGCGTTCGAACTGGCGAAGCGCGCTGGCGTCTGCCTTGACGCTATGACCTTGGGCGCCATCGGCAAGGGAAATGCGCTCCAGGCGCACGCCAGGATTGTCCTTGGGCACGCGGATGCTGAGCAATCGTGTGGCCAACCCCACGACATCGTCAGGCCGCAGCGCCCGCGTTTCGATAACGCGCGCAACCATGCCGCCATCGTCCGAGATCATGTCATGCGCGCGTGCGGTAATGCGCGTTCCGCTCGCGAAGAGCTGCACTTTAGGCGGCGTCGCAATGGTCATGCCTGCCAGGGATGCCGCATAGTTGCCGACGAGGCGCGCTACCAGTGCTTGCAGCGCTTCGCCATGCGGCATGTCCGTGATGCCGGCACGCATACACTCTCGGGCGATCATCTGATCGATCGTCTCGGACGGCGGCAGATGGGGAAGAGCGGCTAGTTCTTCGCACAGCGTGCGGGCGACGCTATGAGCGGCCCGAGACGGCGACAATGCCGCCGATCCGCCCGATCCGATCAGATGACGGTAAAGAAAGCGCCGAGGACAGCGCATATAGTCGTCAAGCTTCCAGGCTTCGATTTCCCAGCTCGGCGGCAAGGCAATATCGACGTCCGGGGCAGTCGTGCGTGGGATAGAGAGCGCAGGGGAGAGTTCGCGCCTGTCGATCAACGCACCAAGCCGCTTCACGAAAGAGGATGGCGGGCGTTCTTTTGTACTCCCGCGCTTCCGCCGAGCACGGTAAAGATGCAAGCGCTCTTGGGCGCGCGAAAGGGCTACATAAAAAAGGCAGTCCTGCTCTTCCAGATGGCTTGCAAGCGCTTCTTCCTGCGCGGTGCCGCGTGCCGCCACGACAAGACCTTCGGGTGGCGGAAAGCGTATTGCCTGCGGCTCTCTCGGCATGGTGTCTTTGTTCAGTCCCGGGAGATGCACGCTGTGGAACTGCAGCCCCTTGGCGCCATGGATCGTCATGAGCCTGACCGCATCGATCCCCTTGGCGGCCGCCGGAAGCTGGCGGATATTTCGATCTTCCCCCAAAGCAAGTAGGCGTCGGATGCGGGCGATCAGGTCCGCAATGCTTCGCGTATGTTCTTGCTGGGTACGCACGAAGGCCATGAACTGCCATACCGCCATGGCTGCGGCCTTGCCGGCCGGATCCGTGCGCGCGGCAAGCCGTGCTGCGATCCTGGTTCTGTCGAACAGCAACTGGGCAAGAATGGAAAATGGATGGGAAAAGGGGTTGAGACCTCGCAACACGCGTGACAGCGCAAGGAAACTCGCCGCGCCGTCGGATGTCAGCGCGCTGGCGATCGGCGCGGGATCATTGATCCACGCCGGCGTCCTGCTATTTTCCGTCCTGAGCTGAGCGATTGCCTGTTGAACATCGGACATTGGCATCGCAAACTCGGGAGAGCAGGCGGTGCGTACGAGCGCTGCGGCCCATGGGTCTGTCAGCAGCGATAGAAGGGACAGCAGATCCTTGACCTCGCCGCGTTCGAAGACGCTGCCTAGAAATAAAATGGGAAGGCCCAGGCTTTCCAGCTGTGCGCCGTAGCGTGCAAGCTTGTCATTGCCTGAGACCAACAAGCAATGATCGCGATAGCGATGGTCCGCCGTAAGAGACTGCCGTATCTTTTCGGCAATCGCCGGAACGAGAGCATCGCCATCGGGTACGATCGTGAGATCGGGTTTGAAGCCGCAATTCCCGTGATGGGGCCCCAAGGGTTCATAGCGTGGAGGAGGGGGATCGTTCTTCGCGACCTTGATCGTCATCGTCTTGCCGAAATGCGAAACGAGCGACACGATTTCGGGCCTCGAGCGATAATTGACGACGAGATTGCTGCCTGTCGCACCGGGGAAGTCGTGCTTGAACCGGGCCATGCTGCGCGAAGACGCGCCCCGGAAGCGGTAGATCGACTGCCGGGCGTCGCCGACCGCCCAAAGGCCTTCGCCGCTGCCTGCAAGTATTTTGAGAAGGCGCACGCTCGCTTCGTTTACATCCTGATATTCATCGACCAGAATATGACTATAACGCGCGGCGGAGCGCCGGGCGTCCTCGTTGCCTTCGAGCAGCTGGACCGAGAGCAGGACGAGGTCGCCGAAATCGACATAATCCTTGTCGATCTTGAGTTGCTCATAGCGTTCGTAAACGGTGGCTATGTCCAGAATTTCCTCGGCCGAACGCACGGCATCGTCGCGCGCCGCGCCGGCGGTCGTCTTTTTCGCCTTTTCGAGGGCCGCGACCCCAAGATCACGATAGCGCCCGGATGGGCACATTTCATCCTGCGCCCGGGAAATGGCGTCGAGTATCGGGTCGATAAGCCTCACGGGATCATAGCTGTCATTGAGATGTTTGAGGCCGAGCCTGGGAAGCTCATGTTCGAGCAAATCGATCGCGCCGGCGCGATCGAGCAGGCGAGGGTCGCGGCTCCGCCCGATACGATTCCCGAAGATACGCAGAAGGTCGAGGCCAAATGCGTGAAACGTACCGATCCACATCGCCGCGAACGCGTCCGCATTATCGCCGGCGATGCGCTCAGAGAGCTCACCTGCCGCCTTGTTGCTATAAGTGAGGATGAGGATTTTGCGCGGATCGACACCGCGTCCAAGAAGGTGGGCGACCCGGGCTACTAGCGTCTGCGTCTTGCCTGTGCCTGGCCCCGCTTCAAGAAGATAGGCTTTTCCGTGATGGTGCGCGGCATCGGCCTGACTGCGAGTGAGCTTGGTCGATCGCTCGACCGCCTCTTCGCTTATCTCGGGGATCAGCAAGGCGTCGAGCAGCTGCTGCGCGACGAGACCGGGCGGCGCGCCAATCCTATTTGCGATGTCGTTTCCCGAGAGCTCTTCGTCTAGATGGCAGCGGCGCACAAAGGGGCGCGGTAACAGCAGTTCGCGCGCGAACATATCCATCTGGATTTCGCGGCGTTGACGCGGACCGTGCGCGACGATCTGGTCTTCGCTACCGGTTTCCGCGTCCGTTTTGCCCTCGATATCAACTTGGCAGGCGCCGGCGGCATCCCCGAGCAGCGCGTGGCCCAGCTCATGAGCGATCAGGAACGCCCGGTAAAAGGCCGTCCCGGTGTCGCTGTAGAGAATGAGCCCGATGTCCGGGAGGAATTTCGCAAGCGCGCCGTCAAGCTGCGCCGCATTGGGTTCGATGGGCTCGGCGGCAAAGCCGGCGTGCTCGACCTCTTCGATAACGAATGCGAGCGGCGACCAGGGATCGGCTCCGCGCGTCAGCGCGTCCGCATGAATTGAGGCCGCCCGCCGCCGAGCGGCCTCAATAGCATCCATCAGTCGAGATCCGCCATGATCTGGGCGCGACGCTCCGGCGGCACCTGCGCCTCTATCAGAATTTGCTCGAACGGAATGGGTGACTGAACGGCCACGGCGCCGGTTGCCTTATATTGCGCGGCGAGAGTCGGACCCGCGCCCATGCTCGCAAGAAGATCAGCCACACTTCCCTCGAGCGCATCGGCCATGCGCCTCAGGAACCCGCCCGGGATTGTCTCAGGGATCGCGCGACGATTGCGAATGGCGGCGATGACCTGACGCGGCACGTTCAGCGACTTGGACAGTCGACCATAATCAGCAGGTCCCAAGACGGCAAAAAGATCCCTCGATCCGGGAGCTTGAGCCGGCCAGATCACGCTCGCCTTGTCCAGTGCGCCATCGACGACGGCGCGCTCATTCGCTCCGAGCATTCGAGGTTCATCGTCAAGCGGACGCGCCGCCTCGAATTCGAGATCGAGAAGTTCGAGCGCAAATTGAGGATATTGCGCAACATAGCGCTGCACGGTCGTGGTTCCGTCCCTGTCGAGAAGAAACGCCTCGAGCACCTGCTCGAGTGTCATAGCCGCAGTCACAACTCATCTCCCTCTACGGCAGCACGGATCGCGGCATAAGCCTTGTGCTTCCAATTGAGGATGGTGCGGGGCGTGGTCCCAAGCATGCCCGAGATGCTGTGTTGCCCCTCCGCGCCGGTTCCGACCGGCAATCCCGAATGCATCATGATTATGACCCTGTTTTGTTCCGTTGGCAGGGCGTCAATCGCCGCCCACGTCCGAAATCGGAAATCTTCGTCGGCGAGACGCGCCGGATCGAATGGATCAAAGCTGCCCACCGACCGCTCGACCTCGGCTATGATGGCGGGATCATCAGCAATACCGACGGTGTCTGTCTCCTCTGCGCTATAAGCGCGGCGAAAGGCGTCACGGCGCAGATTGGCGAGCGCAAGATCAAAACGGGCCTCCCAGATATCAAGGCGTTCATCATATGCCTCAAGATCCGGCCCCAGCATCGCAACGAAACGGTCGAGCGCATATTCCGCGCGCTCGAGGTTGGCGACTGGTACGCTACTTTCCGGTCGCTGCATGAGCCTTGCGCCTATGCGCTCGAGCACGAGGGCGCACCAGCGGTTATAAGCCCTCCGGTCTCGATTACGGCCGGCACGGCGCATCATATGAACGAGACATTCGCCCGGCAGCCATCCGGGTGCCGAGCGGCGCCTGATCGCGGCGCGCGCGAGAAGCTCGCCTTCGTCGATAGACATCAGGCCTACAAGCAGGCGCTCCATGTCGGGAGGTCGCAGATACAGCGTCCCGTCCGCCTTGCGCTTGCGCAAGGGCTCGACCGTCTCGCTTCTTCCTCCTTCAGATTGCGCCATTTTCCATCCTCATATCAGGCGATAGCCAAGGAGTTCGGCTTCGCCAACCAGACAATCGAGAAAACATATCCGTACCGGAAATAACGACATGAAATATCTGGCGTCGCTTCGAAAAAATCCGCACACCTCCGCGCCGAACGATCTTCGAGGCGGTCGCGAGAAGAGGCATAAGAGGGCATTAGGGCATATGTTGCATTTCGATCGCACTGATGAGCCCGCCCCAGCCTGCCTGTCCGATGAGCGTACGGCGCGCGCCCGCGACATCCTGCGCGAGGCTTTCGCTCGCGATGCGGTAATCGCCGCCCAGACCCGGATCGGCACCAGCGAGCTTCTCCTAGAGGACCCCGAATTACAGGCTGCTCTCGAGCGTCTGTTTAGGGGCAAATGCGCGTTTTGCGAGCGCCCGGCAAACACGCAGGCCTATCGCTTTCGCCCGAGCGAGGAAGCCGGGCCGACATCTGACGCACCTGAGGCGTTCGCCGACAGGGCGCATCTCTATTATAGCTGGCTCGCCAATTCCTGGGAAAATATCTATCCCGTCTGCGCCGATTGCCGCCCGCTCGAACCAACGGTTTTTCCAGTCCGCGGCCAACGCTGTCCTCTCCCCGAACGCCATGAGATCGAAAATTATGCGGACAGGCCGACAGGATTGTGGCGGGGGAAGATGAGGGAATCGCCCTTGCTGCTCGATCCATGCGGCAAAGATGATTTGCGATCCCATTTGCAGGCTCTCCCCGGCGGACAACTGATGGGCTTGACCGAACGCGGCCGCTTCACGATCCGGCATTTCAACCTCGACCGCGACAATCTTCAGTATGACCGCCATGATGCCCTGCGAACTTATTTCGAACGGCTGACTCGTGACGAACCCGAAGACATGTCATCGCTGTTTGCATTTGCAGACATGGCCCACGGCGGCAGCTGGTATCTCCTTCTCTGCCAACTGGCCAAAGCGGTCGGCAGCCAGGCCGGAGCGCGCCCGGCCCTATCCCAAACGCGCATCGAGGCCTTTTTTCGCGACGGACTGCGCCGCGCGGATTTTCATGACGCGATAACGCAGGTGTTCACCGATATTTCGGAACGGGATGAGGTCCTGCCAGTCCAAGACAAGGTTTCTCGGCCACTTTCGAACAGTGCGCCTTATCCGATCGCGTTCCATATACGAGATTTCAAAAGCCTCGAGGACTTGGAAGTCCGCCTGCCCATGCCGGCGGTCGCCCCCGAGGAAGGCGAGCCGAGCGGGGCCGCCCTCATGATCCTGGGCGAAAATTCGGCGGGCAAAAGCTCCATCTTGGAAGCGATCACGCTGGCTCTCACCTCTAAAGCGGCGCGCGCGGGAATGTCCGAAAACGTCAGCCGTTTCATGCTCAACCCTGCCTATCTGGGCGGGTCCGGCGTGCCGCGCTGCGGTAGTATCGAAACGAGGTTCGAGGACGGCAGCGCCGAAGCCCTGGGCGTTCAGCCGGGCTGGCCTGTTCGCATCGGGAGCAGGGCGCCAGAAGGGCAGTTGCCGCTCTTTGCCTATGGCGCGTTCCGGATGTTCCTCTCAGGCGACCGGCGCGGCGGCGTGACCGGATCGATCCGATCCCTCTTCGAACCTAACTATGTCCTCCCCAATCCTGAGGACTGGCTCGCGAAAATATATGATACACCGGCATTTTCCGAGGTCGCGCGCGCACTGCGGTCCATCTTGGCCATCGATCAGCCCTTCGATGTCATCGAGCGGAATCAGAACGGCGAATTCTGCCTCTCGGTTCTATCGCCCGGCGATCGGAAGGCGCCTATCAAGATCCAGACGCCTCTAAAGGTGGTGTCGTCCGGCTTCCGCTCGGTACTTGGCATGGCCTGCGCCATCATGCGGGGAGTTCTTGGTCAGCAAGGATCCCGAAGCGCTACCTTGGCGCGCGCACGCGCCGTGATCTTGATCGACGAGATCGAAGCGCATCTGCACCCGCGCTGGAAGATGCGGATCATGACAGGCCTGCGCCAAGCCTTGCCGAACGTCATTTTCATCGTGACAACCCATGATCCACTCTGCCTAAGGGGGATGGCGACTCATGAGGTCATGGCATTGCGTCGCACGCACCGGCCCGATGCCGAGGGGGAGCAATGTGCGGAAATGGTGGAAGTTCTCGCCGAAATACCGCCCATCGATGCGCTTACGGTCGAGCAGCTGCTGACCTCGGATCTCTTCCAGCTCTTTTCGACCGATGCTGCCGACATTGAGGACAGCTTTGCTCAGGCCGCCGACCTTCTCTCTCTCGATGCAGCCGACATGACCGCACAGAGCGCCGAAAAACTCAAGGACATGCGAAGCAAGCTGCGCGAACAGGTTCGGCGATCGATGCCGGTCGGCTCGACGCAGGTCGAACGCCTGATCCAGGAAGCCGTCGAAACATATCTTAAGCGTCGCAGGATAAGCACTGCGCAGCAATTAATTGCTCTGGATGCCGATACGCGGGCCTCCATCGTCGCGGCACTGGAGCAGCTCTAGTGCGCCGTGTCGATCGCACTGTCGTGGGCGCGCCTGCCAGTCTCACCGACAGCCGCCGTAAGGGGGCATTGGAGCTGAAGCGTGCGCGCACCTATTTTGCGCGACGGCCACGTCCCAAAAAGGCTTTCACCTTTCTAGCTTATAAGGAAGATGACGTCCGCCATGCGCTCGAAGCCCTCTTCCACGGCAAATGCGCATATTGCGAGACGCGCTACAATGTGAGCGGTCCGGTCGATATCGAGCATTTTCGTCCCAAGGGTAAAGTGGAGGAGGATCTCGGTCATCCAGGCTATTGGTGGCTTGCTGCCGTCTGGACAAATTTGCTGCCCAGCTGTCTCGACTGCAACCGTCGGCGATTTCAGGCGACGCCTGACAGCTTGTCGAGCCTGACAGGCGTCCTGGAGATGCAGCGCCAGAACAAGCTGCAAAGGATCAAGACCGGAAAGGACGCATGCTTTCCCATTGGAGGCGCGCGAATGGCGGCTGAACCGCCGGTGGGCGGGCTCAGCCTTGCTATGGCCGCAGAAGAAGCTCTTCTGATCGACCCTTGTTCCGACGATCCCGACGAACATATCAGTTTTCATATTGACCGACAGGATCCGCTCGGCGTCGTATATGCCGCCCCTTCTGGCGCTGGTGCGACCGGCGCGCTGCCTGCGCTCTCCGAAAAATCCCGGGATGTAGAGTTCGCGGCGCGACTTGCAGGGATCAGCGTGCGCGGAGCTGTCTCTATCCAGACCTATGGCTTGAACCGGCTCGCCCTGGTCCAGGAACGCACCCGGACCCTGCGACGGCTTGAGACATTGGGCTATATCGTCATCGAACTCTCCAGCGCCGCAGACGCTCTCGGCCAGCTGACCCTGAGCGCGGAAGGCGATGTCGTTCTTCGGCAAAAGGCCCAGGACCAGCTGCGCGGCGTCGTTGCTCGCACGCTCGCCGATATTCGCGCCATGGCACAGCCCCATGCGCCGTTCTCGCGCATGGTGGCGGAGTGGATCGAGGCGTTTAAACGCGACATGGCGGTCTGAGCCGTGCGGCCGCTGCTACGGCCGAGTTTCGACATCATCACCTTGTTCGATGCCATATGACGACTGTTAGCGCCCAAGGGAAAGCTACGGCCCACTCGCTGCTGCCAGCTGAGCCGTCGCCCGGTCGACTGCGAGGGGGTGGGTCGAATGGGTGAATTCGCTTCAGAAGTTCGCCTCAGTCGATGCCAATGTTCAAAACCATTTCGCCTTTGAGCGTTATCTCGTCGATGGACAGCAGGCCAGAACGACGTTCCGCCGCCTTGGCGGAGTGGAGCATCATCGTAAGCTAAGCCGCCAGCCTCAAAGACCGAACTGCATCATGTAGAGACGGGTTCGCATTAGATTGACAGCACCAATCGCGGATATAGCCCAGTGACTGCCTCCAGCTTGTGTATGAAGCGGCGGCAGCTTTGCCACTCGCTACGCTTGAAACCGGACTGGCAGAAAGTCGGCCAATGTGAGCTCCGAATGCTGGCAAGCGGACGGTCGGCACCTGGTAATCGAAAATCGTACCCTGAACGGCTGACATGGGTCGAAGATCGAGCTCGAAGCGGTCTACCCGATGGCATACGGGACATTTCAAGTTCCGACACGGGAGAATTTCCAGGGAACTGGTGCAGCAGATCGCAGGCTCATTGCCATCACCAACTGTCCTATTCTGATCGCCAGGAGGTTTGCGAAGATCAGTATCCGCAAGGCAGAAGCTGCGCTAGAGCGGAGTATCACATCGGCGCACGAGCCCACGACACATGGCAACTCGCGACCGCTTTCAGGGTCCTGTTACATGTCTACCGCGCCGATCATCGATTTTCCGTCCGTTCGCGCGACCGCGCAATTCCTGAGCGGCGGTGGCAATTGTGCGCGGCTTATTGCTGACCGGGACTGGTCCGCAACATCGCTTGGCCCGATCGAGCGTTGGCCGCACAGCCTGACCAGTGCGCTATCCATACTTCTGCGATCGCGCGTGCCTATCGTCATGCTTTGGGGGCAGGACGGTGTCATGCTGTACAACGATGCCTACTCGGTATTCGCGGGAAACCGCCACCCGGCATCGCTCGGCTCGAACGTGCGCGAAAGCTGGCCCGAACTCGCCGACTTCAACGATACGGTTCTGGCCGAGGGTCTTGCCGGGAACACGCTCCACTTTCGGGATCAGGAACTGACCATCCTGCGCAACGGGTTGCCCGAAACGGTCTGGATGGACCTCAACTATTCGCCGGTGCTGGACGACGACGGCATGCCAACCGGGGTCATATGCTTCCTGGCCGATACGACAGAACGAGTGGCGGCAGAACGGCGCGCGGAATTTTTGCTGGCACTCTCTGACGAACTGCGGCCATTGACCACACCTGCGGACATCATGAACCGGACGGCCGCCAGCCTCGGCGAACTCCTGGGCGCAAGCCGGGTCTTCTATGCCGAGATCACCGATGCCGGGATGATGACCGTCGAGCGCGATTATGCGCGAGGAGTGGCATCGATCGTCGGTGTGCACTCACTTGCATCATTTGGTCCCGACCTACTTGCCGCCTATCGCGCCGGAGAGCCCGTGGTGGTGCGCAACGTCGGCGGGGACGAGCGATTGAGCGCTCCGGCCCGCTCAGGCCTCACCTCGCGTGAGGTCGGCGCATTCATCGACGTCGTTTTGTTCAACGAAGCCCAATGGGTCGGCCTTCTCGCTGTCCAGAATGCAAGCCCGCGCATCTGGAGTGAGGCAGAGGAGAGACTGGTCCAAGAGGTGGGCGAACGCGTCAAGGTCGCGATCGAGCGCGCCCGGGCGGAACGCGATCGGCTGTGGGACCTTTCTCAGGACATGCTGGCGAGAGCCGACTTTGCCGGAATGATGTCGGCGGTCAATCCTGCGTGGACCAAAGTCCTGGGGTGGAGCGAGACGGACCTTCTGACCCGCGGCTATGCCACCTTCATGCATCCGGATGATGTCGTGCCGACCACTGACGCGATCGCCGAAATGGCAGTGACCGGGAAGCCTGCACGCTTCGAAAACAGGATTGCCACTCGCGACGGCGACTGGCGGCACATTGAGTGGACCGTCGCGCCCGAACCTGATGGCGAGAATTTCGTCGCTGTCGGCCGCGACCTCTCTGACGCGAGGGCGCGAGCGGCTGAGCTGGAAACCGCTCAGGAAGCCTTGCGTCAAAGCCAGAAGATGGAGGCCGTCGGTCAGCTCACCGGCGGGATCGCCCACGACTTCAACAATATGCTGACAGGCATCATCGGCAGCCTTGATCTCATCCAGCGGAATATCGGCGCTGGACGATTGGAGCGGGTCGATCGGTACATCGATGCGGCAAACGCATCCGCCCAGCGCGCAGCCGCTCTGACATCGCGTCTGCTTGCATTTGGCCGGCGCCAGTCACTGGATCTGCGGGCACTCGACATCAATGCTCTGGTTCGCAGCATGACTGAGCTGCTGGATCGGACGCTTGGCGAGCAGACGGCTCTTGAAACCCATCTGAAACCGGACCTGTGGGTCGCCTCCTCCGACGCGAACCAGTTGGAAAGCGCGCTTCTCAACCTGTGCATCAATGCTCGTGATGCGATGCCAGGCAGGGGAAAGCTCGTCGTAGAAACCGATAATGTCATTTTGGATGAGCACTACACCACGAACCACCCGGGCCTCGCGCCCGGCAGTTACGTGGTGCTGAGCGTCAGCGATACCGGGATCGGTATGTCAGCCTCGATCCTCGAGAAGGTTTTCGAGCCGTTCTTCACGACGAAACCGGTTGGACAGGGCACGGGTCTTGGCCTGTCGATGATCTACGGGTTCGCCAAGCAGTCGGGTGGTCACGTACGCATCTACAGCGAGCTGGGAATGGGCACGACCGTCAAGCTGTTCATCCCCCGCTCGCACGAGGCAACCGAGCCTGCAGCGGCTCCGAAAACGGAGATCTCGAGTGGTCAGGGCGAGATGGTGCTGGTGGTTGAAGATGACCCCTCAGTCCGACTCATCGTCACCGAGGTCCTGGAGGAAATCGGATATGGCGTCATCGAAGCGCTCGATGCGACTGCTGCGCTGCCGATGCTGCGGTCCGATATGAGCATCGATCTGCTGATTACCGATGTTGGCTTGCCCGGGATCAACGGTCGTCAGCTTGCCGAGATTGCGCGCGAGACCAGACCGGACCTGAAGGTGCTTTTCATAACCGGCTACGCGCAGAATGCCGCGGTACGATCAGGATTTCTGGACGAGGGCATGGACATGCTCACGAAGCCATTTGCCATGGATGCTCTGGCAATGAAAATCCGCAATATCTTCGATTCCTGAGCAAGCCTCACATTCTGAAGCGATCGGCGGCGGGCTTCGTTATCTCGGGCACTTCTCGAGCGACGTTGGGCTTGTTGGGGGGATTTGTATGACGTGACTGGTCGCGAGCTGCCGGGAGAGCAGACCGTCCGTACCCGGGAAGCGAAAAATTGGGTGCGAACGACCGATTAGGGTCGACATCGCATACTAAACAGGATTCCTAGGTTCGTCCGCAGCTTCATGCTGATCGGTAAGACGTAGCCCCTTGATGTTTACTGGAACTGCGCGATTTGCACGACTGCCCTCGGTTCTCTCCTAGGCGGGTAACCCTCTCGACGAAACGGCCCATCCACCGCCTCCGGTAAGTTGAGAAAACCGTTCATAAGTAGCTGTTTACGAAGCTTCGCGTCGTCCACGATACGCATGCCATCAAGATGGCAGCGCGCTCGGCCTGATTCGACGACGCTGGCTTGGGTGATAGACAAGGATAGATCTTGTTTATCACTGGCTGAATTTTGGGTGCTGTTCAGATCGGTCGACAACAATCAGGTTGGCGTTTGTGGACGACCTGCGGCTGGCGGGGCGGCCTTAGTCACTGGTTCTTTGTCAGGAACGATGCAAATCAGGCGCAAGCCTTATATGCATCGCACTAATCCACTAATATCCGATATTGGTGCGCTGCTTATTCCGGCTTCCATGAGGCTGGATGCGGAATAAGATAATCAAGCCAGATACTGGTCAGGAGGCACGGGGTACTGATCCGACGTTCGATCCGGACAGGCCATCATTTCAATTGCAGCTGCGTCCACTCGCCTGTGCGGGGTGTGGAGTGCTGTCCGGTTCATGAGGGGTGTGAAATTGACCAGAGTTCGTAAATCGTCCGATCGCAAGATGCTGGCGTGCGTATCGGCGTTGATGGCAGGGGCTTCGACCCTGATCGCTTGGCCGCAGGTGGCGCAGGCTCAGAGTGCTGATACCCGGCCCGCTGCGGACAGCACGTCTGCAGATGGCGACATCGTAGTCACTGCACGCCGACGCGAGGAGCGCATCCTCGACACGCCGATCGCGATCACCGCCCTCACCAGCGAGGCGTTGGAGCAGCGCGGCGTGAAGAACCTGCAGGACCTCGGTACTTTCGTACCCGGCATGAACATCGTCGGTCAGGCGACCGGCGGCGGCGCGCGCGCCGACCGTTCGTTCGTGGGCGTCATCCTGCGCGGCATGCAGCCTTCGACCTCCTCCGCGCAGACGACCTCAATGTTCATCGACGGCGTTCCGGTCACGCAGGCGACCGCGCTCCAGACGATCACCAACCCGGCGCGCATCGAAGTGCTCAAGGGACCTCAATCGGCCACCTTCGGCCGTCAGACCTTCGCAGGCGCTATCAACATTGTTACCAAGGAAGCCAGCGACACTCTGTCCGGATCGCTGAGCGGCATGGCCGGCACCCGAGCCAACTACGACGTCTCGGGCGAACTCAGCGGTCCGTTGCTGGGCGACGTGCTGAGCTTCCGCGCAACTGCGCGCGCTTTTGGCAAGCACGGTTCTTACAAGAACGCGGCCAACCCCAACGGGACGCTGGGCGACCAGTCGTCCAAGGCGGCCACGTTGCAGCTGACCTTCAAGCCGACCGATAGCCTGACGATCAAGGGCTTCGGCCTCTATTCGCAACTGAAGGACGGTCCGCCCGCCAACGGCTACATCAGTGCCTACGCGCTGCGCGATCCGCAGGGCAACCTCGTTCGCGAGGACCAGTCGAACTGCAACGTGACGGGTTCGAGCGGCCGCACCACCCGCTTCTTCTGCGGCGTCGCGCCTTCGCTTTCGTCGCTGGCCCCGCAGGCGAACACCGCCAATACCAAGCAGGTGGTCGACTTCGTCAACAATCCGGCGGGCCGCCTGTTTCCGAACAAGCTCCAGGGCTACGGCCTCATCAACGACTACTACCACCTGCATCTCGACGTGAACTGGGACATCGGCGACAGCGGCTTCTCGGTCCGCTCGCTGAGCGGCTGGAACCGTGAGCAGAAGAGCGAGCTGGGCGATCTCGACAACTTCAACGGCAGCAGCTTCACCGGGACCGGCGCGTACTACCGCGAAGGGTTCTACAACTTCCTGTTCCTCGTCGAGGCCGAAAGCCGGGACTTCTCGCAGGAAGTGCGCCTGAGCTACGACAACGGCGGCAAGCTGCACGCGGCTTTCGGCGGCAGCTATCTCAATGCCCGCCAGCAGGGTTCCAACGGCAGCCCCAGCATCATCGGCGCCCGTCGCAGCGGCGCCACCCAGTCGCGCACGCTGGGCGCCTTCGCCAACGTCAGCTACGATTTCACGCCCGAATTCTCGCTGGCGTTCGACGGGCGCTACCAGATCGACAAACTCTATGCCTACGCGGGCGAAGGCGGCGCGAACTCGAGCGGGGCGACCATCCCGGCGGGCTTCTATGCCGAGGACGAGCGCATCGCCAAGGGCACTTACAAGAACTTCCTGCCGCGCGTCATCGCCAAGTACGATTTCGGCAGCAGCATGGTCTATGCCTCCTATTCCAAGGGCGTGAACCCGGGCGCGTTCAACACGCTGTTCATCACCTCGCTGCCGCCGGTCGTCGCCGAGGCGGAGCGCCTGGGTTACTCGGTGCAGGTCGATCCCGAGAAGATCACCAACTACGAGATCGGCGCCAAGGGTCAGTTGTTCGGCAACATCGTAACCTATGACCTTGCCGCGTTCTGGGCCGACTGGACCAATCAGATCCAGAACCAGTCGACCGTGATCTTCGTCGATACCGACGGCACCGGCGTACGCCAGCTGCAGGTCTCGGGCCAGACCAATACCGGCAAGACGCGGGTGAAGGGTATCGAGGCCAACGTCTCGGCACGCCTGTCGCGGGCGGTGACGCTGGACCTGACGGGCGCCTACATCGACAGCAAGGTCCGCGCCGGCACCAATACCGCCGCTACCGCGCTGACCGGGATGACCGACTTCCGCGGCAAGGAAAGCCCCTTCACCTCCAAGTGGTCGGGCACGGCGGCGCTCAGCTACAACGCGCCGCTCACCGACGAGCTGGACGGCTTCGCGCGAGCGGACTTCGTCTACAAGTCCGGTTCGTACACCGACATCTCGAACATCGTGCGCTCGCCCGACATGACCCAGGTGAACCTGCGCGCGGGCGTGGGCAACGACACCTACCGGATCGAGGCGTTCATCACGAACCTGTTCGACAACAAGGCGTACTACAACGTCTCGAACAACAGCCTTGTCGTGCCGGTGAACCCGTCACCGAACCCGTCGGTGGTCGGCGGCCTCGTCGCCCAGCTGCGCGAACTGCGCACGGTCGGCATCCGCGGCTCCTTCAACTTCTGAGCGACCCCATGACTGCACCCGGTCCGCTTCGGCGGGCCGGGTGATCTTTATTCAGGAAGGCGCGATCCGATGCCCATCGAAATCACGGGGATCATGTCCCATCACGTGTCCAACGAGGACATGGTGCTGCCGCCCAAGGTCTTCGACAAGGCGGTGCTGCGCTCCCATGCGCAGGCGCACGAGCAGGCCGGGTTCGACCGCGTGCTGATCGCGCAGAGTTCCTACTGGCCCGATTCCATGCCGGTCGCCGCCTACATGGCGGGCGTGACCGAGCGACTGGGTTTCATGGTCGCGCATCGCCCCGGCTTCGTTTCGCCGACAATGGCCGCGCGCCAGTTCGCGACGCTGGACCACCTGAGCGACGGGCGCGCCGCGATCCACATCATCACCGCCGCCAACGACCGCGAGACGCAGTGCGACGGCGATTTCCTCACCAAGGAGGAACGCTACCACCGCAGCCGTGAATTCGTGGAGGTGCTGCGCCGGATGTGGGCCGCGAAGGAGCCCGTCACGCACGAGGGGCGGTTCTACAAATTCAACGAAAGCCTGCCCGAGATCGGCCCTTACGAACGCTCCGCAATCCCGGTCTACTGGGCGGGCGGCTCGCCGGTCTCCATCCAGTACGCGGGCGAATGCGCCGATATTTACGCGGTCGGCATGGAATCGCTCGCCGATACCGGCGCGGCGATCGAGCGGATCAGGGCATCGGCCGCCGAGGCCGGGCGCACCATCGCGGCGCAGGGTACGGTGCGCTACATCCTTGGTCGTACAGAGGGCGAGGCGTGGGACAACGCGCGCGAGATCCTGCGCAAGTTCGTCGCCAATGGGGAAGAACGCCTGAAGCTGACCGGCAACAGCTGGTTCCAGCCCGGTGGCCGCACGGAGAAGGACTTCTCCAACGCGGCGGGCATATCGAACGAGGATCGCTTCGGGGCGCTGACCGGATCGGACTCGGTGCTGGACGAACGGCTGTGGATCGGCCCGCAGCGGCAGGGCATCCCCATGGCACCCTCGCTGGTCGGCACGCCCGAGCAAGTGACTGAAGCGATCATGCGTTACTACGACCTTGGCATGACCGGGGTGCTGTTCCGCGGCTTCGACCTTTACGAGGACGCGCTGCGGGCGGGGGACGAACTGATCCCGCGCCTCAAGGTCGCTGCGCTCGATCGCGATGCTGCTGCGGTACGCCAGATCGCGGGCGAACCGCAGCATGCCTGACGCCGATCAGCGCGCGCCGCTGTCCGTCGCCATCGCCTGGGGCTCCGGTTCGTTCTGTCAAAGTCTGGTGATCTACGCCTACAGTGTACTCGTACTGCGCTATCTCACCGATACCGTCGGGCTCGCGGCAGCGCTGGCGGGGACGCTGATGGCCGTGTTCAAAATCTACGACGCCCTGATCAACCCGGTGATCGGCTGGTTCACCGACCGGATCGACACCCCGATGGGCAGGCGCAGGCCCTGGCTGCTGCTGGGCGGGGTCTTCTCCGCCGCCTCGCTGGTTCTGGGCTTCAACATTCCGGTTGATGCTCCCATGGCGCAGAAGATCGCCTGGGCCTGCCTTGGCCAGTTCCTGTTCTCCACGGGCTTCTCGCTTTTCGCGATCCCCTGGCTGGCGATGCCGCAGGAGATTTCGGGCAGCGGGCGGCAGCGCACGCAGATGATGGCGTGGCGCGTGGGCTTCTCCTCGCTGGCACAGGGCGCGGCATCGCTCAGCGGGCCGATGCTGCTGGCGGCGCTGGGCATGGGCGCGGCGGCCTATGGCGCGATGGGCTGGACGATGGGGGCACTGTGCCTGGCGGGCGCGCTCGGCACGGTGATCTTCACCCGCCACGCGCGCACGCGGGTGGTCGAGAGCGGCGCCCGCCCGGCGCTGGGCGCGCAGTTCGGGCTGCTGCTGACCAACCGCCCGTTCCTGGTGCTGGTAGGGGTGAAGGTGTGCCTCTACTTCGGGCTGGCCGTGGCCGCATCCGGCATGGCGCTGCTGACGCGCTGGGTCTTCGCCTTCAGCGACTACTGGCTGGGCATCTACACGATGGTGAGCACGCTGGCGCTGCTCGCCTCCCAACCCGTGTGGCTGTGGCTGAGCGGCAGGCTGGCGACGCGCGGCGCGCTGGCCTGCGCTTTCGCGCTCCATGGCCTTTCGCAGCTCTCGCTGTTCTTCAACGCCGGTTCGGTGCCGCTCCTGATGGTGCAGGCACTGCTGCTGGGCGCGGGCGGAGGGGGCGTCTTCATGCTCAGTCAGGCGTTGCTGCCCGACGTGATCGAGCACGATTACCGCCGCACAGGCCTGCGCCGGGGCGGGGCCTTCGCGGGCGTCGTATCGCTGCTGGAAACCGGATCTTCGGCGCTCGCGCTGTTCGTGCTGGGCCTTGCGCTGTCGGCGGGCGGCTACCTCGCGGGCGTGGCGGGACAGGCGGGGCAGCCGCCGCAGGCGATCGAGGCGATCCGCTGGTGCGCCTGTGTGCTGCCCGCTGTGGCCGAACTGGCGGGCATCCTGCTGCTGACCCGGTTTCGCCTCGACCGCGAACCCGAAGGAGCCGTCGCATGAGGACCATTGCCGCTCTTCTCCTCGCCCTCTCGGCAGACGCCGCTGCCGCGCAAGACATGCCGCCCGCCTACAAGCGCAACTTCGATACGCAGGACGGCTCGCTCGACCGCGTGGCGCGCTGGGACAAGTACGTGCCGACCGAAAGGATCGAAGGTGCGCCGGGCCGCCCGCTCGCCATGGCGCGCGTCGACGAGCGCAGCATCCGGCCCGAAGCGCTGGCCGCCGCGAAGGCGCAGGCGGACGCTTCCAACACGATGGCGCTGTTGGTCTATGCGCACGGCAAGGTGCAGATGGAGGAATACGCGCCGGGCTTTTCGGCCGCGTCGCAGTTCGACAGCTATTCCAGCGCCAAGGGGCTGCTTGCCCTTGCCGTGATGATCGGCGTCGACAAGGGCTATCTGCGGCTCGACGACCCGGCATCGCGCTATATCCCTGCATGGCGTACCGACGGGCGCAAGGCGATCACGGTGGGCGACCTGCTGTGGATGCAGAGCGGGCTCGCCATCGGCAGCTTCGAGGTCAAGCCCTACAATCCGGTGCTGGACATGTTCATCGGGCTCGACATCAAGCCCTTCGGCGATGGCGCCCCGCTGGCCCGTCCGCCGGGCGAGGCGTTCGAGTTCAACCACATGAACGCGCAGGCCCTGCACGACGTTCTCGTCGCCGCCAGCGGCGTGCGCTACGCCGCGTTCCTGTCGCGCCACTTGTGGAAGCCGCTGGGCCTGCGCGACGCGATGGTGGCGCTGGACCATGAAGGGGGAGAGGCGCGCACGGTCTGCTGCTTCGTCAACACCCCGCGCAACTGGCTGCGCATCGGCGTGATGCTGGCGAACGGGGGCAGGTTCGCGGGGCGGCGCATCCTCTCCGAACGCAATGCGCGCCTGCTGGCCATCCCCGCGCCGCGGAGCCCAGCATTCGGGATGTTCATGCAGGTGGCCAACCCGAACGGAAAGCCGGGCGATCCCAATACCGGCTTCCACGCTGACGACCTCTACTACTTCGAGGGACACGGCGGGCAGCGGCTCTACATAGTCCCGTCGCGCGGCCTCGTAGCGTACCGTACCGGGCGCGTGGACTACAAGTGGGACGACGTGCGCTTCGCCAACACCCTGCTGGACGGCCTGAAGTGAGCAAGCCCGCAGGCGCGCGGGGCATCGCCTGGGCATCCGGCGCGTTCCCGCAGGCCATCGCCTTCAACGCCTTCGCGGTGTTGTTCTTCCGCTACCTCACCGATACGGTCGGGCTGGAGGCGGCGCTGGTGGGCACGATCATCGGCGCGTCGAAGTTCTACGACGCGCTGATCGCGCCGGGCATCGGCCACCTGACCGATCGGATCGACACGCCGATGGGACGCCGCCGCCCTTGGATGCTGGCGGGTGGGCTGGCCATGGCGGCATCGCTGGTCGCCTGCTTCAACATCCCGGTCGAGGCGTCCTACGCCGCGCGGATGGCGTGGGCGGCGGCGGGATACTTCGCTTTCGCGACGGGCTATATGGTCTTCGCCATTCCCTGGCTGGCGATGCCGCCCGAGGTCACGCCGAGCGTTCAGGCCCGCACCGGCATGATGGCCTGGCGCGTGGCGTTCTCCTCGGTGGGGCAGGGACTGGCGACTTCGATCGGTCCGATGCTGCTGGCTGCCGTCGGGGCTGGAGCGATGGGATATCGGCTGCTCGGCTGGGGGCTGGGTGGCCTGTGCTTCTGCGGTACGCTCATCACCGTGATCGCGACGCGCGGTGTCGCCCGCACGGCCCTTCCTGCGCGCCCGCCAGCGGGTGAACGAGCGCAGTGGCGCAGCCTGCTGGCCAACCGGCCTTTCGTGACGCTGCTGTCGCTTAAGGCGGCGCTCTATTTCGGCCTTGGCTTTAACGGAGCGGCGCTGGCCATGCTGACGCGCTGGGTGATCGGCGTATCGGACTACTGGTTGGGCATCTTCACGCTGGCGCTGGTCGCCATGTCGCTGCTGTCGCAGCCGGGTTGGGTCTGGCTGGCGGGGCGGTTCGGCAAGCGGCGGGCGCTGACGGTTGCCTTCGCGGGGCTTGCGAGCTTCCACCTGACGCTGGCTTTCAATGCCGACTCCACGGCGCTGCTGGTGGCGCAGGCCTGCGCGCTCGGCGTGTTCGGAGGAGGCGTCTACATGCTCACGCAGTCGCTCCTGCCCGATGTAATCGAGCATGACGCGAAGCTGACGGGTCGGCAGCGCGGCGGGTTGTTCGCGGGCGCGGTCTCGTTCCTTGAAACCGCGTCGTCCGCGCTCGCCATCTTCGTAATGGGCCTGATGCTGTCGGTCTTCGGCTATGTCGAGGGGATGACGCCGGGAACCGCGCAACCCGCATCGGCGCGATTGGCCATCATCCTGTGCGGAGCGGTGATCCCGGCATGCTTCGAACTGATCTCGCTCACGATCCTGCGCAAGCTCGATCCGGACTTATAAGGGTGCCGCCAGAGCGCCGGCCAAATGCGCGGGTTCGCTATCTTGCAGGCTCGGATGGCGTGCGTGGTCGCCGTGGTCCCGTGAGCCACGTCGCCAGCAGCGCTTCCTTCCATGCCATTGAATCGATCGCACTATCAAATCGTGGGCCCAAGCAACTTTTTCACTGCATTGCCACGCGGCATGAGCGAAAACTCAGTTTTGAGGAAGGGGGTCGCGCCGGAACATCTGTTATCAGAACAACTGTCTTCGAATAGCGGACCGGCTGCATTTGAGGTTCGACAATTTTGCATCGAATGACCGACAAGGGTCGACCGCAGAACGCTTGCTAAGCGCCCGTCGACATGGTTCCGAGATAGGCGAGATTTCTTAAGCCGTTCAAGGCGGAGAAGGGCCTTTCGATGACTCCTTGCTCATTGACTTCCCTCTTCCGTGAGTGTTGCGAAGGTGGGGTAGTCAGTTCGTTCTGGGCAATACGGCCTGGCCGTTTTCGCACGCGACCGTCCCCTCTATGCTCGCCACCTGCACGGGAGCGGAACAGGCGATGCGAACATTCCCGTGGGTGCCGCTGAACTGAACCTGTGTGCTGGCTCCCATCGCGAGATGTGCGGTGAGCTTCGCCAGCGAGTCAAAAATGACCGCGCCGGAGCGGCGGACATAGCTGGCATCCACAACCATGATCTCGTCAGGGCCCGTGATTGCGTCACGGCGCGCGGGGTGGCTGACAGCCAGAATGTAAGCGTCAGTGTCGAGCCCGGCTATCGTGGCATTGGCATTGCGATGGCGAAGTCTTCCGTCTGCCAGAAGGTTGAAGTAGACCTCGGTGATGCGATCGGTGCCAGTGATGCGCACGCCGATCCAGTCCGTGCCTTCAATGCGCCCGATCCTTGACGCAAGCTTACCGTCGACGCGGGGTTGCAGGGCAACCAGGAACTTCTCGCGATCGCTCTCCCCGACGGGCTGGAAGCCGAGGTAGGTTTGCTTGATTTTCGGGTCCTCGTCGGCGAGACCCTCATGGCTGACGAGACGCAGGGCATAAGGATAGTCGGTCGGCAAGCCGCCGTCCGGCAGAGCCGCCGGGAACAGCGGCGTGACATCGACACCAGCGTCCCCGTCGCGAATTTCGACTGTCTGGCCTTTGCGCGTCGCCGTACCGCCATGATGCAGCAGCCATTCGAACTGGCCGGGATCGCGGCTGCGCAAGTCGTCGATGAGGAGGATCGTGTCTCCCACCCACAGGATGTTGCGGTAGTTGCGCTGGAAATATCGGCTCGTCGGACCGGTGGCATCCGCCCAAGCGTAGCGAATGTTGGGGGTATCGAGCACGTGGTCAATCGTGCCCATCGATGCCGACCCGTCATACAGGTCGCTGGCAGGCTCAGCCCGGCCGTCGATAGTGACGACGTTGTGGGCTTCGCTTTGCCGGTAGTAGCCATCGTACTCCGGCGTTGAGTAGCTCGAATGACCGGAATCCGCAATCAGCGTGCGCCCTTTATGGTAGAGGATGAAGCTGCCGGCATCGGCGTGGTTGTGGTTCCAGGTGAACCCGGATTTGACCCCGAGGAGCGTGGCATCGGCGGACCAGTCGCTGCGCATGGTCAGCAGGCCCTGGTCGCGCGATACGTAAGTGCGCGATGCGCCGCTGGATGCTGATATTGACGCGCGTGCCGAGGCGTCCGGGAGATAGGGAAGGTTGGTGGCATCCTTCCATGCATCTTTCGCGGGCACGCCAGAGAAACCGGCGATGTACTTCAGGTACTCGGGATTGTGGTCGCCGAGCGCCCACAGGTCGGCCAAGGTGTGGCAACCGCAACTTGGCGGGCGGCTGTCTCCGAAGTTGAGCGATACCCACCCCTTGCTGCGGGGATAGCTGGTGGCGAGAAAATATCCCGCGATCTTGTCGAGACCCTTGATGGGGGAGGGCGCTGTGCCCATCGCCTCGGTCCACGAGCGGCGGAAAAGCATCAGGCTGTGCAATGCCAACTCGGCGTAGGAGACAGTCTCCGAGTAGGCCCCGTCGCTTCCGAAGGTGGGAGGCTTGCTGCCGATGCGTGTGCCCGGGAACTCGAACCATTCCACGCTCGCCTCATCGATGCGGCGAGCCCACTCGAGGCCACGCGGATCGTCCTCGCGCACGGCAAGAGCGGCGACGCCGGCGCCGAAGACGATATGCGCCCACCAGTTATGCCCCATCGTGTCGAGCGCATGGATGCGCTTTGCGCCATCGACCCAGTCGTCCATGATCGGGAGGATGGCGCCTCGGATGAGGCCCTGGACGATGGTCTGGCGGTCGGCTTGCGACAGCGTGTCGCGCACGGCGTCATAAGCAATGCCGGTGCTCGCGGCGGCATAACCCATCCCGAGGTCGGATCTCCAGGGCGGATCGCGGCGCGCGAGGGGGGTGTCGGTCAGCCAGTCTTTTCTGGCCGCGCGATGCAGCAGGAGGGCCTTGGCTCCTTGCGCGTACTTCGCCTGTCCCGTGACGCGGAATGCGAGCCCCAGCGCTTCCAGAGCACTGTCGATCTCGCGGTCGCCGCGCGGCGGCGAGGACAGCGCCTTGTCCGCCGTCTTGCGCAGGGCATTCCAGCGCGCGCGGGCTTCCGGGTCGCTGGCGACGAGTTGCTTCACCCGCGCGATGTTGCCGGGATTAAATGCCAGGGTGGCAGGCGATGATCCGATCTGCTCGTGCGCCTGGCCCTGTGCCATCGCGGGCGCGGTTGACAGTATCACGGCCATGGCGGCCAGAACACTTCGCATCATTTCATCCATTCCCCGTCCAGGCCGTAGCGCCTGGACAATTTGCCGCACGGTTCGTTGTCGGGCCCATGATCACATCACGCGTTCGAAGAGGATCGCCTGGCCGCCGCTCGGTTGCATCACGACGGTCAGGGTAGCCGCAGGAGTCACGTCGCGCCGGGAGATGTCCACCTTGGTCAGCCGGGGCTCCTGCGCTCGGGCGCCGTCGGCAAAGACTTTCGCCTGCCATTTGCCTTCGCCCAGGAACGCGAGGGGAACCTGGATCGTGCGCGCTTCCTCGTTGGTCATCGCGCCCAGGAACCAGCGATTGCCGCTTCGCCGGGCGACCGCCACATATTCGCCGGGCTCGCCAGCGATGGGATGGGTCTCGTCCCAGGTCGTAGGACACTCGTCGAACCAGTGCAGCGAAGGCCAGTTTCCGGTGCGGTACTTGGCCGGAGCGTCGTACCAGTAGAGGAACGTGAGCGGATTATAGTAAACGGCCGCCATCGCCAGTTGGTGCGCGTTGGTGGTCTTGTTCATGTAATGGTCGTAGCAGATCGTATAGTCGATCGGACCAGACAGCGCGCGGGTGAAGGGCAGGGTGACGTTGTGCCTTGCGGTTGGGAACTGTTCGTTCCCGCGCACCCCTTCGAGTGCGACGTAGTTCGGCAAGGTGCGCTCCAGCCCGGCAGGACGCAGGTTGTCGTGCAGGTTCACCAAGAGGCGGTTGTCGCCGCAGGTCTTCACGAGGTTGTAGATCCAGTCCACATCCTCCTGCCGTCCTTCCCAGATGAAGCCGAACTTGATCCCGGCGATGCCCCACTTTCTGTAGGTGGTGACGATGGCATCGAGCTGGCGCATCGCGGGCACACGGTCGACGTAGACGATTGTGCCAATCCCCTTCGCGCGCGCGGCGGCAACGATGCCCTCGATGTCGAAGCCGTCGATGGGGCGGGTCGCATCACTGGGGTCGGTGCCGTCGCCATACCAGTGCGCATCGAACTCGATGTAGTCGAGCTTGCGCTCGTAAGCGAAGGCGATGCCTTCCATCGCTCCGGCGTTCGAATAGGGTTTGCGGATGCGGAAGGCGCGGCCCGGGCGGATCCAGTCTTCGGAGCCCAGCCTGTCCGGCGTGGCAAGGGTGGGGACGAGTCCAGCCTTGTCGATCAGCGCGGCAGGACGTTCGCCGACCATTATGACGCGCCAAGGCGTCGTGAAAGGCGCTTCGACGGCGAACACGGGAGCAGCATGGGTGTCACCGGGCCCCGAATAGCCGGTGGCGCGGCCGGGATAGTGCATCAGGCGGCTGACCATGGTCTGCTCGTCCTCGCCGGGCGCGAACATCATGCGCGGGTAGTGCAGCCGGTCGGATTCGCACAGCAGCATGGCAAGGCCTGCAGGCGTCTGGGCCAGCGCCGGCGTGTCGGCCAGCGCGCCCTTGTCGGTGCTGGCGGTCAATTCGGGATGGGGCGCAGGTGCTATGCGGCCCGGCGAGGAGACGGCGTATTCGCCCTCGTCGCGGCTGGTCCAGACGCGGGTCTCCGCTGGCATGCGGAATTCGATCTGCTCGCCGCCCAGCGTAACGGACTTCTTTGGCGCGGAGATCAGGACGAAGCGGCAGGCGATGCCGTCATCGTGCGCAAGCAGGCGGATTGCGAAACGGATGCGCGTCCGGCGGTCCTCGAACCGGGCTTCCAGCTGGTTTGCCCTGCCGTCATAGCGCGCGGCAATGCCGTAAGGGGGCTGCCAGGTGCCATCGACAGGCGTGATTTCCGAGCCGAGGAACTTCGCATCCGGTCCGAGGCGTTTGCCATCGCCCAGCACGAGCGCCAACCGCGATGGCTCCAGCATGACGGCATCGCCGTGCCGGGCCGCCCAGCGCGGGTGCTCGCCGCGCGATGCGGGAACGAGCAGTTCGAGCGTGGTGCGTCCATCGGGCGATGAGACGGTCAGGCCCTGACCCGCTCCCGGAGAGTTGGCCTGGGCTATAGGGATGGTTGCGACCATGCCCGTAGCAGCAGCGCCAAGGCTTGCCAGGACGGTGCGGCGATTGGTCTTCATGCTTATTCTCTCCCGGCGGGCGTGCAGTCATCAGCGGATGCGGAAGCCCTCGACATGCTTGCCCACCACCATATCCGCCGCCTGCGGGGTGTCGATGCGCTGACCGGCGATGCTGAGGTTCTCGATCGTGACGTTGCGAACGGCGGTCTTCGCGGAAAGGCCCGAGATGATCGACTGGCTCGGCATGCCTTCGCCAGTGAAGGTGACGTTGCGGATGGTAACACCGTCGATCCCGCGTCCCGGCGCCTTGTTGTAGCGGGCGTTGTTGCCGGCGACGATGTTGATCAGCTTGCCTTCCTCGATCCTGTCGACGCGGATGTTGCTGAAGGTGATATTGCGGATCAGCGTGCTGTCGCCCGAATAGGCCGCGATCGCGCCCTCCCAGTCGGGATCGTCCTCGTCGAGATTGGCGATGTCGATGTTGTCGAAGGTCACGTCGCGGATCGTGCGCGGGTCGGCATTGTCGCCGAAATGCCCGATATAGAGCGCGTGGGCCACATCGTTCCAGATGCGCAGGTTGCGAACCGAGATATCGAAGGTGTCCCCCGGCGGGTCGATGTCGGGAATGCCCGTCTGCGCCGCCCGCTGCCGGCACAGCGGACAATCGGCAACAGCGTAGACCACCACGGCGTCATCGGACACGCGCAGATAGCCGCCGTCCACCGAGACATTTTGCGAGGTGGAGATGTTGATCCCGTCCGACCACTTGCCCGAGGTGAAGCCTGTGACATTGCGCAGCGCGACATTGCTGGAGTTGCGGATGTTGATGACCCGCGCGGCGTCCTTGCGGTCGCTGTTGACCATGATCAGGTCCGAGATCGCGACGTTCTGCGCTTTCTCGAGGTCGATCCCCCGTCCGGGATCCCAGAGCATCCCGCGCCCCGATATCTTGACGTCCTTCACGCCTTCCAGTGCGAAGGCGCCTTTCAGGACGGCTCCGCCTGCAAGGTAGATGCGCTCTCCCGACTTGACCGGGAACACGTCGCTGCCCTCAGGCGGGACATGGAGCCCGGGTTCGAAGACGCGCACGTTCGGACCGTTCGGTGCGGCTGCGGGCACGGCGCCGGCCAAGATGTGCAGATTGTGAAGCCGGTCGTCATCGAACTGGAGCGAGAAGCTCTCCGGACGGGTCAGCGTCATGCGCACCAGACTTCCGTTGCGTTCTGGCTTCACTGCGCTCGACAGTGGTGCAACGGTGATCTTATCGAAGCGGCCGTTATTCTTGAGGACTTCGATTTCCACGGTGCCCTGAAAATCGAAATACACCATGGAGGCATTCTGCCTCGTGTCCGTGTCGACCTGTACGCGGTACTCGTAGAGATCCTGCCATGCTCCGCCCGGCTTGCGCACGCGGACGGTGAAGTCGTCGTTATGCGCGGCATAGAGCAGTCCCTTCGGCACGGGATAGACCTGCAGAGCATCGTCCGCCGCGAGAACGGCAGGGGCCGCCGCGCAGGACAATGCGATAGCGGCAAGGCCGATGCCGGTCCGGCGCAGGATCGCGGGTTTGCGCATCGAAGTGGCTCCTGAGCTGTGCGATCGCATCAGAAATTCGCTGTCCCGGTCAGGAAGAACGAGCGCGGCTGGGTGGTAAGGATACCAGTGGTCGCATTGGGGTACATGCTGATGATCTGGGCCTGCGACAGTCCCGAGACTGGCAGGTTAGGGTTCTGGATGGAGAAGATGCCGATGTCGTTGAACACGTTGTTGACGTTGAAGCCGAGGCGGAAGTCGGGCGTCACTTCGTAGGACAGCGACAGGTCGGTCTGGGTCTGCGTGGGGAACGTCGTCAGCCCCGTGAAGCTCGACGGACGGGAGCCCAGATAGGTGAAGTTGACGAGAGCCGTGAACGGACCCGTCGCGTATTCCACGCCGATGCGTCCCTGCACCTTTGCAAGGTTCTCAAGCTTGCTGTCAGGATAGGCTTCCAGCTGATCGTCTGCCCGGCCCGTCTGCCCCATGTTCCAGTTGTACCATTCGAGCGCCTTGCCCTTCTGGAGCGTCACGGCCGCCGTCAGCCGCAGCTGGCGCGTCACGCGGACATCGCCCTCGATCTCGACCCCGTAGACCCTTGTCTTGTTGAAGGCGGGCGTGGTTACGTAAGTCGTGCCGTCAAGGTCGGTCCCCTGGCCGACGACGTTCACCTTGTCGAGCAGGGTGAGGAACGGGGTCAGCGTCAAGCGAACAGCAGGGCTCACATAGCTGAAGCCCGCTTCGTACTGGGTGATCAGCGGCGGCGTGATCGGCTGGTTCTGCGCCTTGAACACGGTGTCGTACCCGCCCCAAAGTCCGTCGCCGTTCTTCTTGCCGCGGGCGTAGCGGACATAGGCCGAGAAGCGATCGGAGAAACGGTAGTTGGCGGCCGCCGTATAGTTCACGAAGCTCAACTTCTTGTCGAAGGGCACTTCGCGGTTCAGCACGCCCACGAGATTGTCGTAGATCGTCAGCGGGTCGCCATCGACGCCGCCGTAAGCGCGGTCGCGCGCCTGCGGGTTCGCCGAGGCAAGCAGGTTCGTGCCCTTGTAGCCGAAGCGCTCGTAGCGGATGCCGGCGTCCAGGGTGAGATGGTCGGTCGCCTTCCAGTTGAGGCCGCCGAACAGCGAGGTCGAGCGGTTCTTCACGGTGTTGCGTACCGGCGCGGTACCGATGGAACCGAACCCGGCGGGATTGGTCATCTGATAGACATTGCCGGTCGCGGCGTCGGTGAATGTGACTTGGGTTGCCTCCATGTCGGACTCGATCGGGGCGATGTAGCCGCCGGGCGGCAGCAGTTCGCGCACGAACTTCGAACGCGAGAGATAGCCACCGGCGGTCACGGTCAGACGGCCGATCCGCTTGGAAATCGTCAACTGATCGATGAACGACTGCTCGTCGAAATCGGTCGAGGTGCCGGTCCCCGAAGTGACGCCGTTGGCCAGAACCTGCTGGTTGGGCAGATTGTTGGTCAGCACCGTGTAGCCGCTGGCGGCGCTGGCCACGCGGGCGAGCAACTGGCCGTTGCTGCCGGTCACCGTGATCGTTCCCGGAACGCGGCTGAGCCCTGCGGCGCTGAAGCCCAGGTTGTTCCAAAGGTTCTGGTTGTCCAGGCCGAACGTTCCGACGCCGTTCTGATTGAGCTTCAGGCGGTTGTCGTTGTACCGGAAGTGATTGCTGATCTGGAGCGTGTCGTCGACATCGTGCTCCCACTTGAGGCCCACGGTCCGCGCGACGGTGTGGTCGAGATTGTCCGGATCGAAGCGCTGGCTGTCCACGACGCCTGATCCGGGGATGGTGAAGGCCGATTTGCGGCCTAGCGTGTAGTTGTCATAGCGCGACAGGCCGGGCGCGATTTGCGGCTCGTCGAAGCCGATCGAGGGGATACGCTCGGAATCGTAGGATCCGTTGTGATCGTCGAGGTACTTGCCGTAGAGGACCAGCGAGCCGGAGCCGTAGTTCCAGCCCAGCGATGCCTTGATCTGCCCGCCCCGGTTGAACGGATAGGCGGTCGGCCGTGCGCCGAACGAACGGCGATAGAACCCGCCTATTGACCCGTAGACGCCGCTCTCACCGAATTCGGTGCCGTAGTAGGCGTCCGCACGCTGATAGGGCTGGCTTTTGCCTTCGAGACCGAGGCGAACCGAAGCCACGCCACCGTCGTGATCGGTGAGGGCGTTCTTGGAGATGTAGTTGAACAGACCGCCGGGTGCGTTGGGCCCCGTAACAGTCGCGCTGCCGCCGCGCAGCGCCTCGACGCGCTTCAGCGTCAGGTCCTGACGATAGAAACTGTCGGGCTGGAAGCCGCTGCCCTGGATGCCGATCACCGGCAGGCCATCGTCGAGCAATGCAACGAAGTAGTAGCCCGATGTCGCGGACTGCGTTCCGACCGACAAGCCGCGCGCATAGACGATGTTGCGCGCCTCGCCGATCGACGAGTTCACATAAACACCCGGCACGTTCTTCAGAAGGTCGGCCGCGCTGACCGGGGCCGAGCGCTGCACCGTATCTGAATCTATGGTCGAGATGGCGACGGCGGCGTCACGCTTGGCCGTGCGGTTGAGCACGCCGGTGACGATAATCTCGTTGGCCGAGGCATCCTGTGGAGCCTGGGGCGCAGGGGCGGCGTCCTGCGCAAAAGCCGGAAATGCCGAGCACGAGGCCAGAAGCAGCGAGGCCAGTCTGGCTGTTGTGGATACGCGTCCGCGGCAGCGGAGCGAGGCGTTGCGATTCATGTGCGCTCTCCCGAGGGCGTCTGGTTGTTGCAAATCTGATATCGATATCAGTCGATACGTGCAAGGGGATATCGATACCATGGGTTTGTCTTTCCGATGTTTCGAGGTCGGACGGCTTGCGCGCTGGCCTAGCGCCGCACGTCGCCGCCACTGGCCGAGAACGCCTCAAGTTCGTCCGGTCCAACAAGACACATGTCGCCCGGCACGGTATGCTTGAGCACGGTATAGGCGAGGCCCGCCTGCGCGGTGGCGACGAGGTCCGCGCCCCGTAGCCACTTGTGCAGCACGCCTGCGGCAAAGGCGTCTCCGGTGCCGATGCGATCGACGATGCCGGTAACGTCCACCTCGCTCGTCTGGTGCGCCGCGTCCCGCGCATCGAGGCGTGCGGCGATGCGGTGATGGCCGGAGTTCACAACGTGCCGCGCGGTCGAGGCGATCAGCTGCAGCTTGGGGAACGCCGCGAACGCGGCCAGCGCCGCTTCGCGCCGCCGGTCGGAGCCGTCGCCGGAGAACGCCTCGCCCAGCAGCAGCGAGATGTCGCGGTGGTTGCCGATCATGACGGTGGCCGACTGCATCAGGTCGGTCAGGACGGCGCGCGGATCGCTGTCCCAGGCATCCCACAGCAGGGCACGGTAATTGCCGTCAAAACAGACAGGCACGCCGGCGCTGTTGGCCGCGGCGACGGCGGCCCCTGCAAGCGCGACGCCTCCGGGGCCGAGCGCCGGCGTGATGCCCGACAGGTGGAGCAGTCGGGCGCCCTCGAGCGCGGAGGCGAAGTCGAACTGGTCCGCCCTGGAGGTTGCGAACACGGAACCCGCGCGATCGTAAGTGATCGACGAAGGCCGAAGACCAGCCCCGCTCTCGAGGAAGTAGAGGCCCATGCGACCGGCATCGCGCCCGACGTGGGCGGTATCGATCCCGGCGGCATTCAGGGCCGCGCGCGCCTTGTCGCCCAAGGGACTGGACGGCAGGCGCGTCAGCATCTTCACGTCATGGCCCAGCGAGGCGAGCCCTGCCGCGACATTGGCCTCGGCCCCGCCGACGACCATGTCCAGCGCATCGCACTGCACCGTCAGCCGCGCGCCCGGCGTGGCGAAGCGCAGCAGGACTTCGCCGAAGGTGACGACGTGGCCAGAAGCGCTATGGGTCATCAGCGCGCCAGCCAGCCGCCGTCGACGGCGAGGACCTGACCCGTCACGTAGTCCGATGCCTGCGAGGCGAGGAACACGGCGGCGCCCGCGATATCCTCGGGACGGCCCCAGCGGCCGGTCGGGATGCGCTCGAGGATCTGGCGGTTGCGCGTCTCGTCGGCGGATAGCGCAGCGGTGTTGTTGGTGGTGATATAGCCCGGCGCAATCGCGTTGACCTGCACACCCCTGGGCGCCAGTTCGTTCGCCATCGCCTTGGTGACGCCGGAGACGCCCGACTTCGCCGCCGCATAGCTGGGCACGCGGATGCCGCCCTGGAAGGTCAGCAGCGAGGCGATGTTGACGATCTTGCCGTAGCCACGTTCGGTCATGCCCTTCGCCGCCGCCTGGCTGAGGAAGAACAGGGTCTTGAGGTTGGTGTCCATCACCGCGTCCCAGTCCTCTTCGGAGAACTGCAGCAGGTCGTCGCGGCGGATGATACCGGCGTTGTTGACGAGGATGTCGACCTTGCCGAGACCCGCCACCGCTTCGTCGATGACCCGCTGCACCGGCTCGATGCTCGACAGGTCGGCCTTGATGTTGACCGCCTTGCGGCCCGTCGCGGCGATCAGCGCCAGCGTCTCGGTCGGCTCGGAACGGCCCGCGACGGCGACATCGGCGCCTGCCTCGGCCAGCGCGACGGCGATGGCCTGGCCGATGCCGGTGTTGGCGCCGGTGACGAGCGCGGTCTTGCCCGTCAGGTCGAAGGAAATTGCCATGATACCCTCTCTCGTCATTGCGAGCGCAGCGAAGCAACCCAGAGCGGTTGCGACGCTGGCTCGATGGATTGCTTCGTCGCTGCGCTCCTCGCAATAACGAGCGTAGGGGGGTAAGCGAAGGCTTACTGGAGCTGGCAGATATCCAGCACGTTCATGTCGGTGTAGTCGAGGTTCTCGCCGCCCATCGCCCAGATGAAGGCGTACTTCTTGGTGCCCGAACCCATGTGGATCGACCACGGCGGGCTGATGACGGCCTCTTCGTTGGCGATGACGATGTGACGCATCTGGTCCGGCTCGCCCATGTAGTGGAAGATGCGGTCGTTCTCTTCGGGCAGCTCGAAGTACAGGTAGATTTCCGAGCGGCGGTCGTGGAGGTGCGGCGGCATGGTGTTCCAGACCGAGCCTTCTTCCAGCACGGTCAGGCCGAGCAGCAGCTGCGCGCTCTCGCACACGCCGGGGATCACAAGCTGGTAGATCGTGCGCTGGTTAGAATTGGCGAGGTCGCCGCGCGCCAGCGGGTTCGCCTGATCGAGCGTGATGTGCTTGATCGGCAGCGCCTTATGGGCCGGGACCGACGCGATGTAGAAGAGCGCGCCCTCACCCTCGAAGATCACCTCGTTCGTGCCCATGGGGACGTAGAGGCATTCCTTGTTCTTCATCTCGAAGCGCTGGCCGTCGACGGTGATCGCGCCGGGGCCGCCGATGTTGGTGATGCCCGCCTCGCGGCGCTCGAAGAAGGACTTGCCCTCGGCGCTCTTGGGAACGGTCTGCAGCGGCAACGGGAGCGGCTCAGCGCCCGGAACCGCGCCGCCGATGATGAAGCGCTCATTGTGCGAGTAGTTGAGGTTGACCTCGCCGGCCTTGAACATGCCGGTGACCAGGTAGCGGTCGCGCAGTTCTTCGTTGGAGACACACTCCATCATGTCCGGATGGGTGGCGTGGTACGTCTTGCAGAACACTGGTTTCCCTCCTTGGGGTATCGGTTTGTCTGAAGCTGTTCGAATTCGTGGTCTAGTCTCGCCCCAGCGGCGACACGCGGGCGACAAGCGCATGCATTGGCCCTTCGGCGGCAATGTCGCAGGGGCCCTCGGAAACCCAGCACTCGCCCGCGGTCCAGCGATGTCCGTCGATGAGGCCGTGACCCTTGATCGGCACGAACCAGGAGACGTCGTCGGCGAGGGTGAACGTATCGCCATCGGCCCCGACGATGCTGTCCACGCTGAAAGGCGCATTATCCGGCTCGACCAGGCATTCGTGCTCGTTTGCGGACACCGTCCGTTCGGGCATGCAATAGGGGCCCAGCTGTGCCACGGCGAGGCCGGGTTCGAGGTGGAGCTCGCGGGGGCGGCCGTAGTCGTAGAGGCGATACGTGACGTCGGCGCTCTGCTGGATTTCCACGATCTGCAGGCCCGCTCCGACGGCATGGATCGTTCCGGCCGGAATGTAGAAGAAGTTGCCCGGGCTGACCGGCTTCCAGTCGAGGAGATCCTGCAGCGATCCGTCGAGAGCGGCGGACCTGACCGCAGCGGCATCCATGTCAGCGAGCAGGCCTATGCCCAGCCGCGCATCCGCCTCTGCTTCGACGACATACCAGCACTCCGACTTTCCACGCGGCAGGCCTACGGCCAGCGCATCGGCATCGTTCGGGTGCACCTGGACCGACAGCTTCTCGCTCGTGAACAGATACTTCACGAGCAGTGTCGAGGCATTCATCGGTGCGTCGGTGAACCAGACCTCGCCGACCCGGTCGCCGGACAGGGACGGGAATGCGGACGGGACATCGGTGATCCCCCAGGGCTTCGATACACTGCGTGTAGTGAGGCGATGGACGGTCATTGACTGCTGCCTTCCACGGCTTTCGCGAGATTGATGATGACCCGGCGGTATCGGGTCAGCGCTGGAAATCTACGGTCGGTCACCTGCAGGATGGCGTAGATCGGCTTCGCCAAACCATGCGTCACGCCCAGTAGGGCGACCAGGGACGACGCAGGCGCATCAGGCCCTCGAGATAGAAGTAATCGCCCCAGATGCAGGCTTCATCGACGCCAGCCTTGTTAGGCATGTGGTAGACGCCGTGAAGGAGCAGCGCGTTGGACCCGTCGACAGGCGCGAGATAGTCTTCCGAGAGCGTCTTCATGATTGCGACGGCCCAGGCCTCGTAGGTCTCGCGAAGGGCATCGGACAGCGGCAGTGCCTGGGCCAGCTCCAGCAGACCGCAGGCGGCGATGGCGGCTGCCGAGCTGTCCCTGTCGACACCCTCGTTATCGGTAAAGATCAGGTCCCAGCAGCAGATGCCATCGTCGGGAAGACGGTTGAGGAAGTGGTTCGCCAGCCGCGAGGCGAGGTCAAGGTAGTGCTGCCTGCCGGTGTGCCGCCAGGCGAGAGCGAAGCCATAAATGCCCCAGGCCTGTCCGCGCGCCCAGCTGCTGTCGTCGGAGTAGCCCTGGTGCGTGCTGCCGTGGCGCGGTTCGCCGGTGACGGTGTCGATGTAATAGGTATGGAACGTCGAGGCATCGGGGCGCACCAGCAGGCGCGCGGCCTGTTCGAGATGCTGGTCGGCCGCGGCCGCGAAGCGGGGGTCGCCTGTCTCGCGGGTCGCCCAGTAGAGCAGCGGCACGTTGAGGTTGCAGTCGATGATCATGCGGCCGCGTTCGGCGGGCACGTCCATGTCGCCCCATGCCTGGATGACCTTCGCCACCGCGTCGAAGCGCGCCAGCAGCTGTGCCGCCGCGGCGACGCCGGCATCCCTCGCGTTGCGATCGCCCGTCAGGCGATGACCGGCGCAGGAGGACAAGGTGTAGAGGAAGCCGAGGTCGTGATGATCGACGTTGATGCGCTTGTCGATCCGGTTGGCGAACGAGGCGAGGTTCTGCACCGCGATCTTGCGGTACTTGTCCGCCCCCGTGAATTCCCACGAGAGCCACAGCATCCCGGTCCAGAAGCCGTTGGTCCACTCGACATTGTCGATGGGGCCGTAGATGTCGCTCTCGCTCGAGGGCGCGGGAAAATGGGTATCGAACTGCGGCAGCATGCGGTCGACCCGCGCCAGTGCCGCGGCGATCCAGGCGTCGACCAGATCCGGACCCGGGCGTTCGAGCGCGCGGAGAGCCAGGTCCTCGAAGGTAACTTCACTCATCAAAGAGCATCCTCATAGCGGCGAACGTCCGGTGCGGAGGCGATCGCGGCGGTGTCGGGCGCCTGTCCAGCCTTAGGAGAGACAGGCGTGTATTCGGGCGGGGTCGCGGCAAGGGAAATCGCCGACCAGATCCAGAAGAAGAACGCGAAGCCCGCGATCAGGAAGTACGTGTGCTGGAAGCCGAACAGGTCGTAGCCAGTGCCGGCAAGCGGCGAGAGGATGGCAAGGCCAAGCGAATGGCCGAAGCTGACGCCGACCATGTAGACCGTCGAGGCGAACCGGCTCTCGAAGTGGTAGGCGATGTAGCGAAAGATCGAGACGGCCAGGATCGGCAGTTCCACGGCGTGCGCCATCTTGCACATAGAGATCGTGACCGGACCGATCGCGAAGCCCGACCCCGCGATGCGAATGATCATGATCATCGCCGCCAGCAGCAGCCCGCGGGTGGCGCCGATCCGGCGCACGATGAGCGGAGCCACGAACATTCCCCCGGCTTCCACGAAGATCTGCGCCGCGTTGAGGTAGCCGAACATCGCGTTGCCTTCCTCGGGCGTGGCGAAGAGCGAGGAGAAGTAGAACGGGAACTGCTGGTCGTAGACGAGGTAGAGGTTGGTAACCCCCAGGATCAGGATCATGAACCGCCAAAAACGGGCCTGGCTGAACAGGGCGAGCGTGTCGCGCAGCTTCAGCTGGTCGGCCGCATGCTGCGCTTCCTCGTCCGGTTCAATTCTGGCAAGGCGGATCAGCGGGATCAGCGCCAGGCCGGCGAGGCTGGCAAGGAAGAAGTTGATCGCCGGATCGAGGTTGTAGAGACGGCCGGAGAATGCCGCAGCCGTCGCGAAGCCGATCGAGCCCCACAGCCGGGTGCGGCTGTATTCGAAACCGTAGCGCCGGCCGACACGGTCGACGTAGCTCTCCAGGGCATAGCTGCCGGCCATGAAGGTGAAGCCGAGATAGATCCCGCCCGCGGCCGCGCCGAGCGGCAGGCTCCATCGCAGCAGCGGCGCATAGACATACAGGAAGAACGGCCCGGCAAGGATCACCAGCGAGGCGATCATGACCGGCACCACTTTGCGAAAGCCCATGCGATCGGACAGGAAACCGTAGGCCGGCTGGGCCAGCATCGCCCCGATCGAGTTGACGGCGAAGACCGTCCCGGCCTGTGCGCCATTCAGGTGCAGCGAGCGGGTCAGCCAGATGGACAGCAGCGACATCGCCATCGCCTGCGCGAAGAAGAACGCGAACAGGAAGGCGCCCAGAACCGCGTAGTTTCTTTGTCGATTGGCAAGCACGGCATCCTCGTTCGCTGCGTGGCGGCTGCTTCGATCTCGCGAACGCGCCGCATTCTGTTATCGATATCACGTATGCAGCTGCGATTCCGGTTTGGCAAGGGCCTAACTTGACACATGGCCAAGAGAGGTTATCGATATCAGTAAGGGAAGTGCGTCACCGTACCGGGTGCTCGCTGGCCGTGACGGCCCCTGGAGAGGCAATTTGATGGCAAATGAGTCGAAGCGCAAGGATGGCGGCGCGAAGAGTGCGCATCGCCCTGTCGTGACGATCCATGATGTGGCGCGGCATGCCGGCGTATCATCGATGACGGTGTCGCGGGTGATGACCGGCAAGCGGCATGTCAGCGAAGCGATGCGCGAACGGGTGAATGCCGCGATCGCCGAACTCGAGTATTCGCCCAATCTCAATGCGCGCAGTTTTTCGAGCGCGGTGCGGGTAGGGGCGATCTATTCCAATCCCTCCTCGTCGAACCTCGGCACCTTCCTCATGGGCGCGTTTCGCCAGAGCGGGGAGAGCGGCTGCCAGTTCCTCATCGAGCCGGGCGCGAACGAGGCGGAAGCCATCGCCAGCCTCCATCGTCTTGTCGAGGCGCGCATCGGCGGGGTCATCCTGCCGCCGCCGCTGTGCGATTCGCAGGCGCTCCTCGATCTCGCGGCGAGCGCGGACGTGATCCCGCTCGCCTTCGCGACGGCCATACCTCGCGAAGGCATCTCGGCCATCATCGTCGATGACTACAAGGGTGCCTTCGACATGACGCGCTACCTCATCGGCAAGGGGCACCGCGCGATCGGCTTCATCCAGGGCGATCCGGCGCATTCGCCGTCCCAGCGCCGAGAGCAGGGCTACCGCGCGGCCATGGCAGGCGCATCGCTGACGATCCGCGACGAATGGATCGCGCCGGGGCTGTTCAGCTACCGCTCGGGGCTCGATGCCGCGCACAAGCTGCTCGATCAGGCCAACCGACCGACCGCGATCTTCGCCAGCAACGACGACATGGCGGCGGCCGTCACCGCGGTTGCCCATGGCCTGGGCCTGCGGATCCCGGGCGACCTCAGCATCGCCGGCTTCGACGACGCGCAGATCGCCGCCACCATCTGGCCCGAGCTTACCACCATCCGTCAGCCGATCTCGGACATGGCGTCGCGCGCTGTCGCGCTGCTGAGCGACCAGGTGCGCGAGGCACGGACCGGCGCACGGCCGGAAGTGAAGCATGTGCGCGAGATGCTGACACTGGTCGAACGCGCCTCGACCGGCGCACCGATCGACTGAACCGGCTGCGCCTGCAGCCATCCAGACATTTCGCGAAAGGAAAATCGCATGACCATCTTCGGCGCGATCGAAGCGGGGGGCACCAAGTTCGTCTGCGCGGTGGGCAGTTCGGGTGGCGGCTCGCTGCGCACCGTCACCATCCCGACGCGCGATCCCGATGCCACCTTTGCGGACGTGGAGACATTCTTCCGCTCGGCGGCGGACCTTGGCCCCTTGGCGGGACTGGGTATCGCCAGCTTCGGGCCCGTCGGCGTCGACCCGGCCGGGCCGCAGTACGGCCACATCCTGGCGACGCCCAAGCCGGGCTGGGAGGGCACCGACATGATCGCGCGCGCGCGCGGTTTTCTTGACCTGCCGATCGGGCTCGATACCGATGTCAACGCCGCCGCCCTCGCGGAGATCGCGGCGATAGGCGGGGGGCTGCGGGATCTTGCCTATGTCACGGTCGGCACCGGGATCGGGGTCGGTCTCGTGAGCGCCGGCCGTACCGTCCATGGCATCGGTCATCCCGAGGCCGGGCACATCCCGGTCCGGCGCCATCCGGCGCATGGCGATTTCGCCGGACTGTGCCCCTTCCACGGGGATTGCCTCGAGGGCCTTGCGGCGGGCCCCGCCGTGGCCGCGGCGTGGGACCTCACGCCGTCCCACGTCCCTCACGACCATCCGTTCTGGGATGTCGAGGCGAGCTATCTCGCACAGCTGTGTGCCTCGCTGTTCCTGACCACCGGGCCGCAGCGCATCGTTCTCGGCGGAGGGGTGATGAAGCAGGAGCGCCTGCTGCCGCTGATCCGGGCCCGCACGCTCGAATTGCTGGGCGGCTATGTCCATGCGCTGCGCACGATCGACGACATGGAGCGCGCGATCGTGTCGCCCGCATGCAGGGAGCCGTCCGGACTGGTCGGGGCCTTCCTGCTCGCCGAGGACGCCGCAGCCTGACCCGGGAGAAGACCATGCTTCGCACGAGCTTGCTTTCGCTCGCGGCGCTTGCCGCATGTATGACCGCAGGCGCATCCGCTGGAGCAGGTGCCGGTGAGGGACGCTGGATCGCCGATCAGGGTGACGGCACTTATCGCAATCCGGTGCTGGCGGGCGACTATTCGGACCCCGATGCCGTTCGGGTCGGCGACGATTTCTATCTCGTGTCGTCCTCGTTCACGGATGTGCCGGGCCTGCCGATCCTCCACTCGCGCGACCTCGTCAACTGGACGCTGATCGGTCATGCCCTTCGCCGTCTCCCCCCTGACGACCATTATCGCACCGCCCGGCGCGGAGGAGGAGTGTGGGCCCCCGCAATCCGTCATCGCGATGGTCGCTTCGTCATCTACTATCCCGACCCGGACCGTGGCATCTTCATGGTCTCGGCGATCGACCCGAAGGGGCCATGGAGCGAGCCGGTGCTGGTGGACGGGACCACCTGCGCGATTGATCCGGCGCCGTTCTGGGACGATGACGGCACCGGCTGGCTCGCATACGCCTTCGCGAAGAGCCGGGCGGGCAAGGCGAACCTCATCGCGCTCAAGCGGCTGAATGCGGCAGGCACCAGGACTGAAGGCCCCGAACGCATCATCATTGACGCCGGGCGAATGCCCAAGATCGCGACGAGCCTCGGGCCGCGTCCCTGGCAGACGACCGAAGGGCCCAAGCTCTACAAGCGCGGTGGCTGGTACTACGTGTTCGTGCCCAGTGGCAGCGTCAAGGGCGGCTGGCAGGGCGTGTTCCGCAGTCGCAGGATCACGGGTCCCTATGAGGGGCGCAATGCGATGGATCAGGGCGGCACGGCGATCAACGGGCCGCACCAGGGCGCGTGGGTCGACACGCCGGGCGGCGAGGACTGGTTCCTCCATTTCCAGGATCGCGATGCCTATGGGCGGATCGTCTCCCTCCAGCCGATGCGCTGGAAGGACGGCTGGCCGGTGATCGGGACCGACACCGATGGTGACGGCCGCGGCGAGCCGGTGCTCGTGCATCGCAAACCCGGCGTGGCGACACAGCAGGTCGCGGCGCCGGTTGCCGATGACGAATTCGATCAAGGCTTTTCTCTCGGCTGGCAGTTCGGCAGCAACCCCGGAGACGACTGGGCCAGCGTCGAGGACGGATGGCTGAAGCTCAAGTCGGTGACGGGATCCGCGGACCTGTACGAGACCGGGGCGGTGCTGTCGCAGAAGCTTCCGGGACCGGCGTTCTGCGCGAGCACGCTGATGCGCTTTGCGCCCCAGCGGATCGGCGAGCGGGCCGGGCTGGCGGTGCACGGGGTCAACTTTGCATGGATTGGCCTGGAGAACCGCCCCGAAGGCATTCAGGTAGTGCAGGTGCGCAAGGACGACGAGCGTCCCGGCATGCCGATCGCCGAGACGGCCGGGCCGCTGCTGAAGCAGGATCGCGTCTGGCTCAGGGCCTGCGCCAAGCCGGTCATGGTGGATGTGCCGCCCCCCGACTTCGCGCCCTACTGGCCCTCGATGCTGCGCGATACCCGCATGGCGGTGCGCTTCGCCTACAGTCTTGACGGCGTGCGGTACGAAGAGCTGGGATCGACGTTCGAAGCCAGGCAGGGACGCTGGGTCGGCGCCCAGATCGGCCTTTTCGCGCAGGCTGCCCTGGGTACGCCGGCCGCGGTCGCGACGAGTGTCGGATACGCGCGGTACGACTGGTGGAGGATCGGGCAGTGAAAGTCCTGGCGGTCGTCGCGCTCGGCGCGCTTGCCGTTGGACTTCCCGCACAGGCCGCGCCGCCCGCCGCGCCCGGGGTTCTCGAGGTCTACCCGCCGCCGCCGGGCAGCGACTACTACACTTCGTTCGACGACACTTTCACCGTACGGGTACGACAGCCCGGAGGGGAATGGCGGGACCTGTACGAATACCGCGTCATGGTCGATCTCGACAAGCCGCAGCCCGCCTCGATGGTCACCTTCGGTATTCGCGGTCCGGTCGAGGTGGCGATCCAGAAGAACAACGGCGCGGTTCGTCACGTTGCCGTTCGGCCCGCGTCGCGCGGCATCGAGGCCAGGCTCGTCGGCGCGATCGCATACCTGAAGCTGGATGGCCCGGCGAACCTGTCGGTCGAGTTCGACGATGATCGTCTTCACAACCTCCATCTCTTCGCCAATCCGATCTATCCGGCCGCCAAGCCCGCGAAAGGGCGCAAGCTCGTGGCGTTCGGTCCCGGCATTCATGTCCCGCCGCCAGGGCAGGACAGCTTCCGCTTCGAATCGAATACCGACGTGCGCCTTGCCGGCGGCGCGATCCTCAAGGGGCAGGTCGATGTCGCCAACGCCCATGACGTGCGTATCGTCGGGCCGGGTATCCTCAAGGGCGGCAAGGAGGGGATAACCGTTCTCCATTCCCAGGCCATCGAGATCGACGGTCCGATCGTGATCAACCCGGGCCATTATACCTTGATGTGCGGACAATCGCACGGGTTGAAGGTTCGCAATCTGCGCACCTTCAGTGCGGGCGGCTGGACCGACGGCATCGACCTGATGGCCTGCTCGGACGTCCACATCGACGGCGCATTCCTGCGGACTTCCGACGATGCCGTGGCGATCTATGCCGATCGCTGGGACTATCATGGCGATGCGCGCAACTATCTCGTGGAGAACTCCACGCTCTGGGCGGACGTCGCTCATCCGGTGAACATCGGGCTTCACGGCAGCAAGGATGAGCCGCGTACGATCGAGAACCTGGTGTTCCGCAACATCGACATCCTCGATCACGACGAGGACGACCGCGACTATCAGGGCGCGCTGGCGATCACCGATGGCGACAACAACCTGGTCCGCAACGTGGTGTTCGACGACATCCGCATAGACCGGATCGAGGAGGGCATGCTGTTCAATTTCCGGGTGGTCTTCAACCAGAAGTACAGCCTTGCTCCGGGGCGCGGGATCGAGAGCATCGTGATGCGTAACGTCCGCTCGCGCGGCGGGAACGCGAAACGCCCCGTCATCGCCGGATTCGACGCCCACAGGAGCGTGCACGATGTCAGCCTTGTCGATGTAGGCGGACCGGATGGGGCCCGGTCGCTCGAGGATATCGATGTCGGACCCTACGCGGAACGGGTCTCGACCTCACCGCAATAATCCTGACCGCGCTGATGTGAAAAATGGGTCGCCGGCGGAGGAGCCGGCGACCCATCAGGCTTGAGAGGGTTTCATTGGGAGGAGTCCCCTCTCGTCCCGGAAGCGTCAGCTTCCGAAATTGTAGCGCAGCGTCGCGCCGAAGTTGCGGCCGTTCATGAAATGCTGGCGCTCGATCCCGGTCGCGAGATCGGGTTCGCCCACGAAGCGGTCAGCCGCCTGGTTGGTGAGGTTCGAGGCGGTGATCGCGAGCGAGAAATTGTGACCCAGGTTGAAGTTGATCGAGGCATCGAGCAGCCCGAAGCTGCGGATGTAGCGACCGTCGATCGGGTTGGCCGCCAAGCCGAACAGGATCGCCTTCGAGCGCCAGGTGTAGACGAGGCGTGCCGAGATCGTTTCGTCTTCGTAAAGCCCGGTCACCGAATACGAATACTTGGACGTCAGGGGCTGCATCGTGTTGACGCGCTGGCCGTTGAGCGTCAGCGGGTTCTTCGTTTCCACATAGGTGAACGAGCCCTGCACGCCGAAATGATGCGCGAATTCGGGCAGGAAATCGTAGTCGAAAAAGGTCTGTCCCGCCAGTTCGATGCCCTTGGCCGTTCCCTTTTCCGCATTGATGGTCTGGGTGATGAAGTACTGGTCGCCCGAGCAGCTTGTGTTGGTGGTCGGCGTCGGGGCTCCCGCCACGCTCTGGCACGAGGATACGCCGCTGAAGAAGCCATCGATCTTCTTGTAGAACAGCGCGGCAGAAACGTAGTTCACCGGCGAGAAGTAATGCTCGAACGAGAGGTCGAAGCTGTTCGCCGTCTGGGGCTTGAGGTCCGGGTTGCCGACCGTGCCCACGCCGCTGACCGTATTGATGATCAGGGAGGGGTTGAGCGATGAGAACTCCGGACGGGTGATCCCCTTGCCGTAGCCGAAGCGCACCAGCGTGTCGGGCGTGATGTAGCCTGTCAGGTTGAAGCTGGGCAGGGCGTAGGTATACGAGGACGTGCTTTCGCTGGCGGTGATGTTGCCCGTATTCAGCGGATCGATCATCGCCCGTACGAAGGTGTCGGTGTTGACCACGCGGACGCCGGCATTGCCCTTGATCCGGTCGTCGAGAAACCCGAAGTCGGCCACGGCATATCCGGCGTAGCTCTTCTCGCTGAAGTAGCGGCGGTTGAGCACGATTTCGGCCAGCGAGTCTTCCGGCAGGATACCGGCGTTCGCGAAGCGTGCACGCACGTTGTCGCCCAGCAGGGCATCCGGTGAGAACGTCAGGTAGCCGCCCGAATACCCGGCCTCTCCGTTCATGAAGTTGGTCGGCGATGTTTCGACCAGATCCGCCATCGAGGCGACTGAAATGGCGTTCGAGCGGTCCGCTGCCAGCGCCAGGCCGTTGGTGGTGAGGTTGCGGTTGCTGAACGAGTAGTTGCGGTAGCGGTCCTTCTGCGTGGCGTATCGCGCCCCGAACTTGATGTCCTTGAGGAAGGAATCGTCGAACTTGTAGACAAGGTCGAGTGCAGCGGCGATGCCGTCATCGTGCCAGACCTGATTGGTGGCGTTCGAGTAGTTGTTGAACACCCACGAACTGGCCGAAGACAGGTCGGGGCCGGTGATCGAGACTTGCTGCGGGCGGCCCAGATCGCGTGTGATGTCCCAGGTCAATCCGGCCGCCGATGCCAGCGTCACCGACCGGTTGTCCTGAGACTGATCGGCCTTGACGTAGGAGAAGTCGAAATCGACGTCGAGGTGATCGCTCGCGGCCCACTTCGTGCCGCCTGCGATGACGAAAGTCTTGTAGCGGCGATGCTCGTCGCCGCCGGTAGTCGACAGCCCGGAATTCAGGAACGTGCCGCCGGTGATGCGCTGGCCGGACAGCAGGTCGTTAGACCCGCCGTTTGCGTTGCGGTTGGCCAGCATCTCGTCGATCGTGAAAGCCTGTGTCGTCAGATCCTGCGCATACCGGCTGTCGGTCGCGTTGAGGAAACGATAGTTCTGGTGGTAGAGGTACGAGTTGTAGTTGCCCTCCACGTAGAACTCGAGGCCCGGGCCCGGGCGCCATTGCAAGGCGCCGTTGAGGCCCTTGCGGGTGCGGGCATAGTCCTCCTGAGCGATGTTGTTCTGCACGCCGACCGACGTCAGCAGGTTCTGGCGCTCGCTTGCCGACACGGTGGCCGGATTGACATCCGCCAGATACGTCACGTCCGAACGGCCCAGATAGGCGCCGTTGAGGTTCAGCCCGGTGCCGACATTGGCCGCGTATTCGGCGCTGTCCGCGCGGATCGCGCGGCGGAACTGGGTGCCGCCGACAGACGGCGTGTTGTCGCCGCGATTGAAGCTCTTGGCGTAGCTTGCCGCCAGCAGCACGCCGATCTCGCCGCCGCCCGGCAGGTCCCAGCGGTTCGACACCATTCCAAAGTATTCGGGCGTGAGCTTCTTGCCCAGGTCGTTGTAGCGTCCGCCCGCGGCTGCGGATACGGCCAGGCCCTTGAAGTCGAAGGGTTTGCGCGTGCGGATGTTCACCAGCCCGCCGATCGCGCCTTCGATGTGCTCGGCCGTCGGGTTCTTGAACACATCGAGACCGGCGACCATGCCCGGGCTTGCGCCCTCGACGTTGAATTCGCGGCTGCCCGCAGTGAAGTAGGCGCGTCCGTCAACGCGCGATCCGGTCTGGCCCGTTAGGCCGCGGATGGTCAGGCCCGAACCGTTGCCGACGGGCGACGACGCCTCGCCGCCGAAGCGATAGGCCTGGACGCCCGGGACGCGGGTGAGGGTCTCGGCGACGTTTGGATCCGGCAGCTTGCCGATGTCCTGCGCGGTGATGGAGTCGACGACTTCCATCGTGTTCTTCTTCATCTGGACGGCGCTTTGCAGACTGGCGCGAATGCCGGTCACCACGATGTCCTGGCTCGCGGTTTCCGTTGAATCGGTCTCGGTCTGGGCAAGTGCAGGCATAGCAATGCAGCTCGCGAGAAGCGCGGACGTCAAGCGTACGATGTTAGTCATATATCCCCTCCTGCAGTTCGGACGCTTTGGCGCGTCCTGAACCTCATTTGACTTCCTCGAACCCTTGCTGGTATCGATACCCAATCTGATATCGATACCAATCGCTCTGCGCAACCGGAATCTTTCACTCGAGCAGAGGCGCTGTGAAATGATCAATTGAATCATGACCATGTCGGAAAAACGATGGGGCTCGGACTGCCATGTGCCGAATCCAGGCAGGCGACATTGCCGATGTGGCCAAGGCGAGATGCCGGCGGTCGTGAACTCGGGTGGCGCGGCGATGACACAGGGGCTGGCGCAGTTGTTGGCGTACCGGCGGTCCGGGCGCACCAGCGCCGGATGATCGGGGGGCATCCGGCCCGGCGTGGAACCGTCCCGTCTTGCCGCGACCTGGACCGCGAATCTCGTTGAACTCAAAAATCCTATTGTCGAAAATATCTGATATCGATATCAGGATTCGTAGCAGGCCCACCTGCCAATCAAGAACATCACGACAGGAGAGGATGATGACGCGATCGCGCATCACGACCATTGCAATGCTTTGGGCAGGCGTCGCACTGCACGCACTCGTACCGGCAGCGGCGCAAGCGCAGGGCGCGGCGGCGAGCGCTGCGCCTGCCCAGGAGGAGGCAACCACCGAGGAGATCATCGTCACCGGTGTCCTGCGCGACACCGCCGCTTCCAAGGCGCCGGTCGCGGTGACCACGGTCGGTGAGGAGAAGATCCGCGATACCGTCCCGGTCAGCGCCGCGGATCTGCTGACCGAGATTCCCGGCGTCGTGGTGAACAGTGACGCCGGCGAGACCAAGAACACTGTCTATGCGCGTGGTCTATCCAACGGCACCGCCTCCGGAACGTACGGCTATTACTGGACGACGATCCTCGAGGACGGCATGCCCGTCGTGCCCGCGCCGTACTCGAATTTCCAGCCGGACATGTTCCTGCGCGCCGATGCGACCATCAAGCGGGTCCAGGCGGTGCGCGGCGGTTCCGCCGCCGTCACCGGCCCGAACGCTCCGGGCGGCCTGTTCAACTACATCTCGAAAACCGGGCTCTCGGATCCCGGCGGACTTGCCATCGCGCGCCTGGGCATCGAGGGCGAGGACAATCCCTACCAGAAGTTCGACCTGTACTACGGGTGGCGCAACGAGGAGCGCAATCTCGGCTTCTCGATCGGCGGAAACTATCGTCGCAGCTTCGGCTACCGCGACATTCCCTATCCGCTGAACCGGGGCGGGCAGATCAAGGCCAACGCCAACGTCAACTACGATTCGGGGTTGGGATCGGGCGGTTTTCTCGTCAGCTTCAAGTATCTCAACGACCACACCGGCAATCTCGATAATTATCGCCCGCTGGCCTACGGCTTCGACAATCCGCAGTTCACCGAGCAGTTCGGCAATTCGGTCAACTTCCTGCCCACCGGAAACCTCTCGCACACCGTGCCCTTCGGCGGCGATGGCGACACGCGCGAGTGGAATCCCAGCAGCTTCAGCCACGAGAAGTCGATTGCCGGCGGCATCAAGTGGGATCACGAGTTCGGCGGCGGCTGGTCGTTCACCAACAACCTTCGCATCCAGCGCAATCAGGTCAACCATACCTACGCCACCGACATCGGCTACCAGAGCCTGCTGAACGCCGACACCTTCCGCCTGCTCGGAACCCAGGCAGCAGGGCTTGCCAACACGCCCGGCTTCTTCACGCTAAGCGACCGGTCCACCGGTCAGGTGCTGGCCCGCGTCTATCGCGTCACCGCCGCGAGTCAGAACGGGGTCTGCGTGACGCCGGTGAGCAACGGTTACTGCATCGACCGCAACACGCCCAACCTCCTGCCCAACCAGAGCATCGTCAACCAGGCCCCGATCGACAGCAGCAACCTCATCCTGACGGTGGGATCATCCAATGCCAGCGGCGTGATCCGCAGCCGCGACATCACCGACCAGTTCACCCTGACCGAGGACTTCGGTCCGGTCACGGTGACCGCGGGCACCTACTTCAACCTGACCCGCTTCTCCCGGGACTTCGCCTATGCGGGCCGCGGGATCATGCCGCTGCAGAACAATCCGACCACGCTGGACGTCGACTTCCAGACCACGACGACGACCGCGGCCGGTGGCGCCGCTGGCACCGTCTACCAGCTGACCGATCCGACCGGCTTCGGCGCGTTGGGGAGCAGCACTGGCCTCACGCTTCGCGACCGGGCCAACGTCCGCGAGATCTCGCCGATGTTCGGGATCAACTGGGAGCCGACCAGCCGCCTGCTGTTCGACTTCGGCGCCCGCTACACCTTCTACCGGGGCTGGGGCGTCAACCGGCGCTACTCGACCAATCCGAATGCGGCGTCACGCACCTTCGGCGGCATCGATGGCGATCCGCTGACTCTGTACGACAACCTCTACGCGGTCGAATCGGCAGCGACGACGTTCCGCTACGACAAGAGCACGAGGTTCCTGCAGTACAGCGGCGCCGTCAGCTACATGATCAGCAGCCAGGCCGCGCTCTACGCCCGCTACACCAAGGGAAGGAAGAACAACGACGCATTCTGGGACGGCTTCAACGTCTCCCAGACCCTCGCAGATCAATTCTCGCTCGACCCGCTGCCGACGATCGAGCAGTACGAGCTGTCGCTGCAGTTCCGCAACAAGTGGCTGACCTTCAATCCGGTGGTGTTCTACACCTACCTGACGAACGTGGCGGTGCGCAACAACAGCGGCCTGCTTGCCGACGGCGTCACGCGCTACACGACGCGCCCGTTCTTCAGCCATTATCGCTCGTACGGCGTGGAACTGGACAATGCGATCCGCTTCACGCGCTGGTTCGACATCCGCAATGTGCTGACCCTGAACAAGGGCAAGACCGTCTCGTTCGCCTCGATCAGCCTTGGAACCTGCAACGGGGTGCCCACCCCTGAAAAGTGCCCCAACGGCATACTGCCTCCCGACGACGATACCGCGACCTATCTGTCCGGACCGCAGGAGCGGGCCGCCGTCGTCACCTACAACGGAACCGCGAACCTTCATTTCGGGCCGTTCGCGGCATACTACCGCTTCCGCTACATCAGTTCGCGCCCGGTTACCGTTCGCGACACCTTCCGCCTGCCCGCGCAGAAGCTCTCCGATATCGGCCTGCGCTACAACCTAAGCAAGGCGGTCACTCTAAATCTCAACGTTAACAACCTGTTCAACGACATGAACCCGACGCAGCTCAGCCAAGTTGGCACGCGTCCTCCGGAACTGACGGAAGAACAGTTCCTGGAAATGTACCCCAATGCGCTTTCGCAAGTGCAGACGAACGCTCCGAGATCCTACTTTTTCACTGCGACCGCTCGCTTCTAATCTCCGCTGCATACGTCTCGTCGCTGACGAAAATCCTCGGCGGCGTGACAACGTGCCAAGAGAACCGTGTGCAATCCTATCTTCTCATCCTTCGATGGGTCCCGAGATAAATTCGGCCAACGAAAGGTGTTTGGGTTGGAAAAGCTGAACGTCTGCAACTGGGAACGGAAATTTTGCAGCTGAACGGCCGGAAAGGGTCGGTTCGGGCAAGGGCGAGCGCCGGATCGAGCGCCATTTTTGAGCAGTCGGCTTTGTATTAATAATTCGAGAGGTTGCACCGTTTGGCCGCCTTTATACTCTATAGGCTTCGAGAAATTCATGAGAGCGCAGGGCTTTGGCTGCTGGCGGGTTATTGGGGCAATATGCGAATGCCCCCATCATCGTCAGATTGTTGAGCGGACCGGCCGGACGATCAGCGTATTAACGTCCACATCCGCTGGCTGCTCCACCGCATAGGCGATGGCGCGCGCGATCGCGTCCGGGGTGAGCGCGATGGAGCGGAAATCGACCATGGCCTGCGCCGCGACCGGATCGGTGATCGTGTGGGCCAGTTCCGATTCCACGACGCCCGGCGCGATGATGGTGACGCGAATGTCGTCATGCTCCATGCGCAGCGCCTCCGAGATGGCGCGCACTGCATATTTTGTCGCGCTGTAGACGCCGCAGGTCGGCCACACGGCATAGCCGCCGATCGAAGAAACGTTGACGAACTGGCCGCTGCCCTGGCCCTTGAAGCGAGGGAGGGCGGCGGCTATGCCGTGCAGGACACCGCGGATGTTGACGTCGATCATACGGTCCCATTCGTCAACCTTCAGGCTGTCGAAGCGCGACAGCGGCATCAGCCCCGCATTGTTGACAAGCACATCAACGCGGCCGTATTCGGCCTCCGTCGCGGCGATGAACGCCTCGAAATCGCCGCGGTCGGTGACGTCGAGCGACCGGAAGGCGACTGTGCCTCCCGCTGCGTTCAGTTCCTCCGCCAGCGCTGCGAGCCGGTCGGTGCGGCGTGCGCCCAGCATCAGCTTCGCGCCGCGCGCCGCGAGCAGCCGCGCCGTGCCTTCGCCGATGCCGC
>NZ_BAAILP010000087.1:0-16971 GCF_054589055.1 Novosphingobium sp. 11B
CGTAGCGAAGCATTCCAGGGCGGTGCAGCACTGCCCTGGAATGCTTCGCTACGCTCGCAATGACGAAAGGGGAGGGCGCTCCGACGGTGCGGCTCAGGGCTGCCGCAGTTCGCCCTGTGCGATCTTCCACGCATCCGAACCCTTGGGCGCTTCGGGAATGGACTTGAGGTCGATGTAATAGACGGGCTCTGGCACTTTGCCGAACGGTATGGTGATGCACGGGCCAAGGCAGCCCGGGATGTTCCACAGGTCCGGCGGATGCAGCGCCCCTGTGCGCGTGCTCTCGTCGACGGATTTCGATGCGGGAACCCGCTCGCTGGAGCCGTCGCCGCCGTGGGAGCAGACGACGATCGTGCCGTCGTTGCCGCCATTGCTGGCGCGGGCTGCGTCGCGGCAGGCATCGTCTATCGGGCCGCCCCTTGGATCGGGTATGCCGACGTGGGCCGTGAGAACGTCGGTGTCGTCGAGATCGATGGGAATTTCGCTTCCGGTGGGGCCGTAGGCAGAGCCTGCGGCGGCAGCGGGCGCGGAACCAAGGCAAGCGAGCGTAAGCGCGGCAAGCACGCTGGAAATTGTCGTGGTAGTGGAGGGCATTGGCAGCGGCTTCTGTTAGGCGTCGCGATGCCAACCTAGGGAGTGGATCGTGCGCAGGGAAGGGGCGATGCGACGAACTGCGCCGCGCACCGCCGAAAACCTGCCGATCCGCGTAAAATCAGGGCTTGCCCGACTCGCACTTGGCGTGTAGGGGCGCGGTTCGAATTTGACGGGACTTCGGTCCTATGGCTCTTTCTCATCGGTAGGTTATGGAAGCTCAGAACATCCGCATTCGCCTGAAGGCGTTTGACCATCGCGTTCTCGACCAGGCAACTGGCGAAATCGCTGACACGGCACGTCGTACCGGCGCGCTGATTCGTGGGCCCATTCCCCTGCCGACCAAGATCGAGAAGTTCACGGTCAACCGTGGTCCGCACATCGACAAGAAGTCGCGTGAGCAGTTCGAAGTCCGCACCTACAAGCGTCTGCTTGATATCGTGCAGCCGAACGCCGCTACCGTCGACGCTCTGATGAAGCTGGACCTCGCGGCCGGCGTGAACGTCGAGATCAAGCTGGCCTGAAGCCGGTTTAACGGGGTGATCTGAAAAGGTCGCCCCGATGGTCCTTTCCGATCGGACCTAAATTAGATCGAGGACTATCTTGTCGGCTTCGCTAGCCGGCTTTGCGGGGAGAAACCCGCAGAGACAGCGCCCTGAGGGAAAAGCCCGAAGGGACACAAGGGATACCTCCGGCGACGCCTTCGGGTTTCGTTCGGGAATGCGTCCCCCGTCTCGCTTCCGTCAGTCCTTCGGGGCTTGCAGGGAGCACCTGACCCGGACGGGGTTCGTATCACACACAGGGTTGGACATGCGTGCGGGGGATGGTCCTGCGTACGCCTCTGTAAGGAGTAAGGTCATGCGTACCGGCGTGATCGCAAAGAAAGTCGGGATGACCCGCCTGTTCCAGGAGGACGGTCGCCACGTGCCCGTCACCGTCCTGGCGCTGGAGGATTGCCAGGTCGTCTCAGTCCGTACCGAAGAACGTGACGGCTACGTCGCCGTTCAGCTCGGTGCCGGCGAAGCGAAGCAGAAGAACGTTGCCAAGCCGCAGCGCGAACACTTCGCCAAGGCTCAGGTTCCCCTCAAGATGCGCGTCGCGGAATTCCGCGTCGCCGACGACGCCCTCCTCGAGGTTGGCGCGACGATTGCGGCTTCGCACTTCGTCCCGGGCCAGCTCGTCGACGTGGGCGGCCACACCCAGGGTAAGGGCTTCCAGGGCGCTATGAAGCGCTGGGGCTTCGGCGGTATGCGCGCCACCCACGGTGTGTCGATCTCGCACCGTGCGCACGGTTCGACGGGTAACCGTCAGGATCCGGGCAAGGTGTTCAAGAACAAGAAGATGGCCGGCCACATGGGCGACCGTCAGCGCACCCAGCAGAACCTCGAAGTCGTCCGCGTGGACGATGAGCGCGGCCTGATCTTCGTCAAGGGCTCGGTCCCGGGCGCGAAGAACTCGTGGCTGACCGTTGCGGACGCCGTCAAGGTCGACCGTCACGGCGAGGCTCCGTACCCCGCCGGCATCAAGTCGGTTGGCAACACCAACGACACGGCCGCTGCTGAAACCGCGGCGCCCGAAGCGACCGAAGGCCAGGAGGGCTAATCATGAAGGTTCAGGTCCTCAACATCGACGGTTCGACCGCCAACGGCGACATCGAGCTTTCGGACGACGTGTTCGGCCTCGAGCCGCGCGCGGATATCCTGCACCGCGTCGTCACCTGGCAGCTCGAGAACCGTCGCGGCATCGCCCGCGCGACCCGCGAGCGTTCGGAAGTCGCGCGCACCGGCAAGAAGTTCGGCAACCAGAAGGGTGGTGGTACCGCTCGTCACGGCGACCGCGCTGCTCCGGTGTTCATCGGCGGTGGTAAGGCTCACGGTGCCCGTCGCCGCGAGTTCAACATCTCGCTCAACAAGAAGATCCGTGCGCTCGGTCTGAAGATGGCCCTCTCGGCCAAGGCTCAGAACGGCCTCGTGATCGTCGACTCGCTCGACGTCGCCGACGCCAAGACCAAGGCTCTGGCCGGTCAGCTCGCCAAGGCGAACTTCGGCAAGAAGGTTCTCGTCATGGACGGCGATCAGGTCAACGAGGGCTTCGCCCTGGCGGCCCGCAACATCGTCGGCGTGAACGTTCTCCCGGCTGTCGGCGCGAACGTCTACGACATCCTGAAGCATGATACGCTGGTGCTGACGCGCGCCGCTGTCGAGAAGCTGGAGGCGCGTTTCAATGGCTAAGTCCGTCGACATTCGTCACTATGACGTGATCGTCGCCCCGCACATCACCGAGAAGTCGACCCTGCTTTCCGAGCAGAACGCAGTCGTCTTCAAGGTGGCCGACAAGGCGACCAAGCCCGAGATCAAGGCTGCCGTCGAGGCAATCTTCGATGTCAAGGTGACCGGCGTGAACACGCTCGTCGTCAAGGGCAAGACCAAGCGCTGGCGCGGTAAGGCTTACCGTCGCAGCGACGTGAAGAAGGCGATCGTCACGCTGGCCGAAGGCCAGTCGATTGACATCACCGAAGGCGCGCGGGGTTAATTTCCGATGGCACTCAAGCATTACAACCCGACCAGCCCCGCACGCCGCGGCCTGGTCCTCGTCGACAAGTCGTCGCTCTGGAAGGGCAAGCCCCTCAAGGCGCTGACCGAAGGCAAGAGCAAGACCGGCGGCCGCAACAACAAGGGTCACGTGACCTCGCGCGGCATCGCTGGCGGCCACAAGCAGAAGTACCGCTTCATCGACTTCAAGCGTCGCAAGTGGGACATGGAAGCCACCGTGGAGCGGATCGAGTACGATCCCAACCGCACCGCGTTCATCGCGCTGGTGAAGTACACGGACGGCGAACTGACCTACATCATCGCGCCGCAGCGTCTGGCAGTCGGTGACGTCATCGTCGCCGGCGAGAAGACCGACGTGAAGCCGGGCAACGCCATGCTTCTGTCGCAGATGCCGGTCGGCACGATCTGCCACAACGTCGAGATGAAGCCCGAAAAGGGCGGCCAGATCGCACGTTCGGCAGGGACCTATGTCCAGGTCGTCGGTCGTGACCGCGGCATGGTCATCGTCCGCCTGAACTCGGGCGAGCAGCGCTACCTGCGCGGCGATTGCATGGGCACGGTTGGCGCGGTCTCGAACCCCGACAATTCGAACCAGACCCTCGCCAAGGCCGGTCGCGGTCGCTGGCTGGGCCGCCGTCCGCTTACCCGCGGCGTCGCCAAGAACCCGGTCGACCACCCGCACGGTGGTGGTGAAGGCCGTACCTCGGGTGGTCGTCACCCGGTTACGCCCTGGGGCAAGCCGACCAAGGGTGCCCGCACCCGCAACAACAAGCAGACGGACAAGCTCATCATCCGTTCGCGTCACGCCAAGAAGAAGAGGTAAGTCACGATGGCACGTTCCGTCTGGAAAGGCCCCTTCGTCGACCTCTACCTTCTCAAGAAGGCCGAAGTCGCGCAGGATGCCGGCAGCCGCGCTGGTCCGATCAAGACCTGGTCGCGTCGCTCCACCATTCTCCCGCAGTTCGTTGGTCTCACCTTCCAGGTGTACAACGGGCACAAGTTCATTCCCGTTGCGGTCAACGAGGACATGGTCGGTCACAAGCTGGGTGAGTTCGCTCCCACCCGCTCGTTCCCCGGCCACGCCGCCGACAAGAAGGGCAAGCGCAAGTGAGCAAGCAAGCAGCACCCCGCCGCGTAGGTGACAAGGAAGCTCTTGCGGTCAACACGAACATTCGTGGTTCGGCCCAGAAGCTCAACCTTGTCGCTGCCCTGATCCGCGGCATGCGCGCGGAAGACGCGATGAACGTCCTGGCCTTCTCCAAGAAGGCCATGGCGGTCGACGCCCGCAAGGTTCTCGCCTCGGCGATCGCCAACGCGGAAAACAACCACAACCTCGACGTCGACGCTCTCGTCGTCGCCGAGGCGTCGGTCGGCAAGTCGGTGACCATGAAGCGTTTCCACGCTCGTGGTCGCGGCAAGTCCACGCGCATCCTGAAGCCGTTTTCGCGCCTGCGGATCGTCGTTCGCGAAGTCGAGGAGGCCTGATCCATGGGTCATAAGAGCAATCCGATCGGTCTGCGCCTGCAGATCAACCGTACCTGGGACAGCCGTTGGTTCGCCGAAGGCCGGGACTACGGCAAGCTGCTTGAGGAAGACCTCAAGATCCGCAAGTTCATCATCGAGACCCTGCCGCAGGCTGCGATCTCGAAGGTGGTGATCGAGCGTCCGGCCAAGCTGTGCCGCATCTCGATCTTCGCTGCCCGTCCCGGTGTCATCATCGGCAAGAAGGGCGCGGACATCGAGAAGCTGCGCAAGCAGCTGGCCGCGATGACCTCGAGCGAAGTGAAGCTGAACATCGTCGAAATCCGCAAGCCGGAAGTCGATGCCAAGCTGATCGCACAGGGTATCGCCGATCAGCTGATCCGCCGCGTGGCGTTCCGCCGTGCGATGAAGCGCGCGATGCAGTCCGCCATGCGTCTGGGTGCCGAAGGCATCAAGATCATGTGCGGTGGCCGTCTCGGCGGCGCTGAAATCGCCCGTCTGGAGCAGTACCGCGAAGGTCGCGTTCCGCTTCACACGCTGCGTGCGAACATCGACTATGCCGCTGCCGAGGCGCTGACCGCCTACGGTATCATCGGCATCAAGGTGTGGGTCTTCAAGGGCGAGATCCTTGGTCACGACCCGATGGCGCAGGATCGACTGATGATGGAGGCTCAGACCTCCGGCGTCCGTCCGGCCCGCTGAGTCTAGGATAGAGTTAGCACCATGCTGCAACCGAAAAAGACCAAGTTCCGCAAGGCCTTCAAGGGCCGGATCAAGGGCGACGCCAAGGGTGGCACCGACCTGAACTTCGGTTCCTACGGCCTCAAGGCCATGGAGCCCGAGCGGATCACCGCCCGCCAGATCGAAGCGGCCCGCCGCGCGATCACGCGTCACCTCAAGCGCCAGGGTCGTCTCTGGATCCGCGTCTTCCCGGACGTGCCGGTTTCGAAGAAGCCTGCCGAAGTCCGTCAGGGTAAGGGCAAGGGTTCGGTCGAATACTGGGCGGCCCGCGTCAAGCCCGGCCGTATCCTATTCGAAGTGGACGGTGTTGCCGGCCAGCTCGCCGCCGAGGCTTTCAGCCGCGCCGCGATGAAGCTGCCGATCAAGACCAAGGTCGTCGCCCGCCTCGGTGACACCTCGCACCTGGGAGGCGAATAATGGCCAAGACCGAAGATCTTCGCGCCAAGACCGACGACCAGCTGACCGCTGACCTCGTCGATCTCAAGCGCGAGCAGTTCAACCTGCGTTTCCAGGCTGCTACGAGCCAGCTCGAAGCCCCGGCACGCATCAAGGAAGTCCGTCGCGACATCGCCCGCATCAAGACGCTCCAGGCTGAGCGTTCCGCCGCGGCGAAGGCGTAAGGAGAAACACGATGCCCAAGCGTATTCTTAGCGGGACTATCGTCTCCGACAAGACGGACAAGACCGTGACCGTGCTCGTCGAGCGCAAGGTGAAGCACCCCCTCTACGGGAAGATCATCCGCCGCTCGAAGAAGTACCACGCCCACGACGAGGACAACGCCTTCAAGACCGGCGAGAAAGTCCGGATCGAGGAGACGGCGCCTTACTCGAAGACCAAGACCTGGAAGGTTCTTGACCGTCTTCAGGCGAGCAAGGGTACGGCACTCGAAGCCGAGGTTTGATCCTCCGCTGAGATCGAAGCCGGGGCTGCAAAGTCCCGGCTTTGGCCTTACCTGACACAAGTGTTGACCTTCGCGGGTGAATGCGGCAAAGGGCCGCCTTCGCCCGCGCAGGGCGACTCGGGCCTCTTCGGGGGCCTGTCTTTTTAGGAACTGCCGGACTGGTTCCGGCAAGCCAGATGAGAAGGACTCGGATCGATGATCCAGATGCAATCCAATCTCGACGTGGCGGACAACAGCGGCGCGAAGCGCGTCCAGTGCATCAAGGTACTGGGTGGCTCCAAGCGTCGTTTCGCCGGCGTCGGCGACATCATCGTGGTGTCGATCAAGGAGGCGCAGCCCCGCGCTCGCGTCAAGAAGGGCGACGTTCACCGTGCTGTGATCGTGCGCACCCGCAAGGACGTGCGCCGCACGGACGGCAGCGTGATCCGCTTCGACAGCAATGCTGCCGTGCTGATCAACAAGAACGAGGAGCCGATCGGCACCCGTATCTTCGGCCCCGTGGTGCGCGAACTGCGCGGCCGTGGCTTCATGAAGATCATCTCGCTCGCGCCGGAGGTGCTGTAATGGCCGCCGCTAAGATCAAGAAGGGTGACTCCGTCGTCGTCCTGTCCGGCAAGGACAAGGGCCGCACCGGCACCGTGCTGCAGGTTCAGCCCAAGGACGGCAAGGTTGTCGTCGAAGGCGTGAACGTTGCCACCAAGCACCGCAAGCCCACCCAGCAGAACCCGCAGGGCGGCATCGACCGCGTTCCCGCGCCGATGCACATCAGCAAGGTCGCTGTTGCGGACAAGGACGGCAAGCCGACCCGCGTTCGCTTCGAAATCAAGGACGGCGTCAAGGTCCGCGTGGCCGTGAAGTCCGGGGAGACGATCGATGGCTGAGCAGTACACTCCGCGTCTGCGCACGAAGTTCGACGCTGAAATCGCGAAGGCGATGACCGAGAAGTTCGGTTACAAGAACGTGATGGAAATCCCGAAGATCGAGAAGATCACGCTCAACATGGGCGTCGGTGAAGCCAGCCAGGACAAGAAGAAGGTCCAGACTGCCGCTGCCGAGATGGAACTCATCGCCGGTCAGAAGCCCGTCATCACCAAGGCCCGCAAGTCGATCGCACAGTTCAAGCTGCGCGAAGGCATGCCGATCGGCTGCAAGGTGACGCTCCGCCGCGAGCGCATGTACGAGTTCCTGGATCGTCTCGTCACGATCGCGATGCCCCGCATCCGCGACTTCCGTGGCCTGAACCCCAAGTCGTTCGACGGCCGTGGCAACTACGCCATGGGCCTGAAGGAGCAGATCATCTTCCCGGAGATCAGCTACGACAAGATCGACAAGGTTCGTGGCATGGACATCATCGTGACCACCACCGCGAAGACCGACGACGAAGCGCGCGAGCTGCTGCGTCTGTTCGGTTTCCCGTTCCCGGCTGAAGAGTCGGAACAGCAGGAGGCGGCGTGAGCCGCTGAGGAAGAGAGCTTAAGTCCATGGCGAAACTGAGTTCCGTGAACAAGAATGAGCGTCGCAAGAAGCTCGTCAAGAAGTATGCAGGCAAGTACGAGCGCCTCAAGGCGGTCGCTGACGATCAGTCGCTCGATGAAACCGAGCGTCTCATTGCTCGCCTGAAGCTGGCCGAGATCCCGCGCAACGCAAACCCCACCCGGGTTCGCAACCGTTGCGCCACGACCGGCCGTCCGCGCGGTTATTACCGCAAGTTCGGCCTGTGCCGCGTCGAGCTGCGTGATCTTGCCAACAAGGGCATGATCCCCGGCGTGACCAAGTCGAGCTGGTAAGGGTTAGAAGCAATGGCATTGACCGATCCCCTGGGTGATATGCTCACCCGCATCCGCAACGGCCAGCAGGCGAAGAAGGACTCCGTCCTGTCGCCGGCCTCGAAGCTGCGTGCGCGCGTCCTGGAAGTTCTCCAGCGTGAAGGCTACATCCGTGGCTTCTCCGACGACGCCACCGGCGCCCACCCGCAGCTGCGCATCGAGCTGAAGTACTTCGAAGGCGAAGCCGCCATCAAGCACATCGCTCGTGTCTCCAAGCCCGGCCGCCGCGTCTACTCGGGTTCCAAGGAACTCCCGGTCGTTCGCAACGGTCTCGGCATCACCATCGTCTCGACGCCGCGTGGCGTGCTCTCGGATGCCGAAGCACGTGCACAGAACGTCGGCGGCGAAGTGCTGGCGGAGGTGTTCTAATGAGCCGCATCGGTAAGAAGCCGGTGGCCGTTCCCAACGGCGTCACCGCCAACATCGACAACGGTGTTCTCTCGGTAAAGGGCCCCAAGGGCACCCTGACCCTGGGTCTGTCGGACCTCGTCACCTACTCGGTGGACGACGGTGCGATCGCCGTGCAGCCCATCGGCCAGTCGAAGCAGTCGCGCAGCCACTGGGGCCTTCAGCGCACCCTCGTGTCGAACCTGATCGAAGGCGTCACCAACGGCTTCACCAAGATCCTTGACATCAAGGGCGTCGGCTACCGTGCCGCTTCGCAGGGCAAGACCCTGAAGCTGCAGCTCGGCTACTCGCACGACGTCGACATCGCCGTGCCGGAAGGCATCGAGGTCAAGACCCCGGATAACACCACGGTCGAAATCTCGGGCATCGACAAGCAGAAGGTCGGCCAGCTTGCGGCCGAAATTCGCCGCTGGCGCAAGCCTGAGCCCTACAAGGGCAAGGGTATCGCCTACCGCGGTGAGTACATCTTCCGCAAGGAAGGGAAGAAGAAGTAATGGCAAAGCTGTCTCTCTTCGATCGCCGCGCGCGCCGCGTTCGCACCGCGCTCAAGGCCCGTTCGGGTGGTCGTCCCCGTCTGTCGGTGCACCGCACCGGCCGTCACATCTATGCGCAGATCATCGACGATGCGCAGGGCCACACCGTCGCTGCAGCCAACACGCTGGGCGCCAAGGGCACCGACCTCGACGCCGCGACCCGCGTGGGCAAGGAACTCGCCGAGGCCGCCAAGAAGGCGGGTGTTACCTCGGTCGTGTTCGACCGCGGTGGCTTCCTGTATCACGGCCGCGTCAAGGCGCTTGCCGAAGCCGCCCGTGAAGGCGGGCTGGAGTTCTGATCATGGCTGACGAAAACAACAACACGCAGCCGGTTTCGGCTGAAGCACCCCAGGGCGGCGCGCCGTTCGAGGGTAACCGCGAAGGCGGCCGTGGTCGTGGCGGCCGTGGCCGTGGCGGCAACGATCGCGGTGGTGAGCGCGGTGGCCGTGGCGGCCGTCGTGACGACCGTCGCGGCAACCGCAACGCCGACGAGGAGCAGGGTGAAGAGCTGATCGAAAAGCTCGTTCACATCAACCGCGTCTCCAAGACCGTCAAGGGCGGTAAGCGCTTCGGCTTCGCCGCGCTCGTCGTCGTCGGTGACGGCAAGGGCCGCGTGGGCTTCGGTCACTCGAAGGCCCGCGAAGTTCCCGAGGCGATCACCAAGGCGACTGCCTCGGCCAAGAAGAAGATGATCCGCGTCGCTCTGAAGGAGGGTCGTACCCTCCATCACGACGGCAAGGGCCACTTCGGCGCCGGCAAGGTGAACGTCCGCACGGCTCCGGCCGGTACGGGCATCATCGCCGGTGGTCCGATGCGCGCCGTGTTCGAGAGCCTGGGCGTCGCTGACGTCGTCACCAAGTCGGTGGGCACCTCGAACCCGTACAACATGATCCGCGCCACCTTCGACGCGCTGACCACGCAGACTTCGCCGAAGTCGGTGGCCCAGCGTCGTGGCAAGAAGATCGCCGACCTGCTTGGTCGCGGTGGTGCTACCGAGGTAGAGGCCGAGGCCGCTGCCGAAGCCATCGTGGAGTAAGCATCATGGCGAAGATCAAGATCCAGCAGATCGGTTCGCCGATCCGTCGCCCCGAGAGCCAGAAGAAGATCCTCATCGGTCTCGGCCTCGGCAAGATGCACCGTATCGTGGAGCGCGAAGACACCGCCGAAGTGCGCGGTGCCATCGCCAAGCTGCCGCACATGGTGAAGATCGTCGACTGAACCTTCACAGGTTCACGCTGAACGAGACAGAAGGGCCTCGGTGGAAACACCGGGGCCTTTTTGCGTGGGTGGCCGGCCCTTCGACAAGCTCAGGGTGACCCTTCGACAGGCTCAGGGAGAGCGGGGCTAAGTGCAAACCTCCCAATCCCGCTCAGGCTGAGCTTGTCGAAGCCCCAGGGGCATGGCGGGCCTTCCCGCAAGTAATGCTCTTCCAACCGCGCGCGGCTATGCTATTCGCGCCAGCTTCATCGGCGCCTCGGGCGCCACGGATTCCAATCGGGGACAGGTCTTGATCGGCAAGCGGCTTCTGACGGCCACCATCCTGTGCATGGGCGCGCTGACGACGGCCGCGTGCTCGGACGACGCGCCCAAGGGCAATCTCGGCGTCGAGGGCGCCTCGGTAACCCAATGCGGCGACCTGCGTGCGGATACCGCGTTCCTGGACAAGCTGCGCAAGGGTGACCGCTCGCTGCGCCGCAAGCTGAAGGACGGCAGCGCCAACGCCGTGGCGGAGGCACACAAGGCGCTCGACATGGGCGACTTTCGCCTGATTGCCGCGACCACGCCGACCGGCATCTCCACCGAGGCTTACGGCGTACAGTGCCGCATGCTTGGCGGCCTTTCGCCATGGACCGTGCGCGCGGTGGCCTTCGTGCCCGAGGGCAAGGTCGAGGGCGGGCAGCAGAAGCCCGACGATACCGTCACCGGCTTCGGTCGCCGCTACAACGCCGCGATGCTGGCCGATCCGCGCTATCCTTATGCCGACGTCTGCCGTGCGGTCGACAAGGCCGGGCCGGCGCCGACGATGCCGGACAATCCCGATGCCGGGATCGAGCAGCCCTACGGTTTCGCCGAACTGGGCGTCGCGCGCATGGAGCACGGGCTCGGCGCGGCGGCGCGGCGCGGCTCGATCCGGGATATCGGCATCCTGCTCGAGCGCGACCCCAAGGGCATCGACAAGCCCGATCTGTTCGGCCTCACCCCGCTCGCCTGGGCGGTCGCCTACCATCGCTGGCCTGCGGCGCAGGCGCTGCTGCGGGCCAAGGCCGACCCGATCGGCGGGACGTGCCAGACCACCATCGACCGCCAGTCGCCGTTGCAGATCGCGCGCGTGATGCGCTGGTACGGTGTCATCCGCGCGATGCGGCCGCTGGTGACCGAAGAGCAGTTCGCCAGCCTGCGCCAGAAGCCGCGCTGGGATGACGCCAGCCTCGTCGAGTTCAACCATGCGCTCACCGAACTCAAGGAGCGTTACGATACGCAGCTGAAAGCCAAGCCGTTCGGCCGCTACGACCTGAACTTCCAGGTGGACGAGCAGGGCAACACGACAGAGTGCAAGATGGATCCGGCATCCGTCTCGCCCGCGTTCGACAAGGAACTGTGCGGGCTGGCGGCGGAGATCGTGCGCTGGGCGCCTGCGCGCGACGCCTTCGGTACACGGGTGCCGGAGAGCGCGAAGTTGCTGGTGGGCTTCGGCGGCGGCAGCTGAGGCTGTCCTACATGCCGTGATCCATGCGATAGAGGATCGGTGAGGGCGCGCGCTGTCGCCTCCCCCCCTTTTTCCGTCATCCCCGCGAAGGCGGGGACCCATCTGATGTCTTCGCAACAGGCAATGTCAGGAGATGGGTTCCCGCCTTCACGGGAAAGACAGTTATGATGATGAACATAGCTTCTGAAGCGGAGAAGGGCGTACGCGAAAGGTCACAGGGAATGGGCGCAAGCCATTCACTATAAAGGAACAATCTCGGGGTTTCACAGGCTCTTCTGTGTAAAACGGGATGTGGGATGACCCGCTCTTCCCGAATCCGGGGTGACAAGCGCGCCCTCATCCGCTAGGGGCGCCGCTTCCTATCAGCGCGACTCAAAGCGAAAGCGAGTGCAGAACATGAAACTGAATGACATCCGTGACAACGCCGGCGCCCGTCACCGCCGCATGCGCGTCGGCCGTGGTATCGGCTCGGGCAAGGGCAAGACCTCGGGTCGCGGCCAGAAGGGTGCCAAGGCACGCTCGGGCGTTTCGATCAACGGCTTCGAGGGTGGCCAGATGCCGCTCCACATGCGCCTGCCGAAGCGCGGCTTCTCGAACAAGAAGTTCGCCAAGGACTTCGCGGAAGTGAACCTGGGCCTCGTCCAGAAGTTCATCGATGCCGGCAAGCTGGACATCACCGGCGTGGTCGATCACGCGGCGCTCAAGGCCGTCGGCCTGGCCCGTGGCGGCAAGGACGGCGTGCGTCTCCTCGCCAAGGGTGAATTGACCTCGAAGGTCACCTTCAACGTTGCTGGCGCTTCGGCCGGTGCCGTTGCCGCGGTCGAAAAGGCCGGCGGTTCGGTGATCGTTCCCGCCAAGGAAGAGGCTGCGGCCTGATTTCCGGCGCGACACGCTAAGGCATAAGGAGAGGGCGGGCGCCGGGCGCTTCGCCCTCTCTTGCTGTAAGGTGTCGACAAATGTGATGCGCGGGCGGCACACTGGAGCCGATTCGTGCGGGACGGGTCTTCCCGACATCGTTCCAATGTCTATATGGCCAGTTTCCTTCCCGGGTTCGACAAGGCAGGCATGAGCCGCTAAGGGCGAGTCCGATCAGATTCTTCGAGGCTTTTTAGAACGTCATGGCTTCACGCGCCGACAACATCGCCAGCACGCTCAGCCTGGCCAATTTCTCCAAGGCCACCGAGCTGAAGAACCGCATCTGGTTCACCATCGGCGCGCTCATCGTGTTCCGCTTTTTGAGCTTCGTGCCGCTGCCGGGTGTGAACCCGGTCGCGCTGCGCGATCTCTATCTGCAGACGCAGGGCGGCATCCTTGACCTGTTCAACACGTTCTCGGGCGGTTCGCTTTCGCGCATGAGCCTGATCGCGCTCGGCGTGATGCCTTACATCACCGCCTCGATCGTGGTGCAGTTGGCAGCCTCACTTCACCCGGCGCTCGTCGCGCTGAAGAAGGAAGGCGAGGCCGGGCGCAAGAAGCTCAACCAGTACACCCGCTACGGCACCGTGCTGCTGTGCATCGTGCAGGGCTACGCGATCGCCACCGGTCTTGAGGCGTTGTCGACCTCGCGCGGTCTTGGCGCCGTGGTCGATCCGGGCATCCCGTTCCGCGTCGGCGCGGTGATCTCGCTGATCGGCGGCACCATGTTCCTGCTGTGGCTGGGAGAGCAGATCACCTCGCGCGGGATCGGCAACGGCGTTTCGCTCATCATCATGGCGGGTATCGTCGCGCAGATGCCAACTTTCGCCAGCAACCTGGGCTCGGCCTACTCGGCGGGCGACACCGGTTCGATCCTCATCATCGCGCTGATCGCGCTGGTGGTGGCGATGATCCTGATGATCTGCTTCATGGAACGCGCCACGCGCCGCCTGCTGATCCAGTATCCCAAGCGCGCCACGCAGCGCGGCATGATGCAGGCCGACCGCAGCCACCTGCCGCTCAAGCTCAACACCGCCGGCGTGATCCCGCCGATCTTCGCCAGTTCGCTGCTGCTGCTGCCGCTGACGATCAGCCAGTTCGCCGGCAAGTCGCTGACGCCGGATTCGACGATGGGCAAGATCGTGGTCTCGCTCAACCAGTACCTGGGCCACGGCAAGCCGCTCTACATGCTGCTCTACGCGGCGGGCATCATTTTCTTCTGCTTCTTCTACACCGCAGTCGTCTTCAATCCGGAAGAGACCTCGGACAACCTGAAGAAGAACGGCGGCTTCATCCCGGGTATCCGTCCGGGCAAGAACACCGCAGTCTATCTCGACTACGTCCTGACGCGCATCACCGTGATCGGTGCGGCCTACCTGGTCATCGTCTGCACGGTGCCTGAGTACTTCCTGTCGATGACGGGCTTGCCGCTGCTGTTCATGGGTGGCACGAGTCTGCTGATCGTCGTCAACGTGACCGTGGATACGATCACGCAGATTCAGTCGCACCTGCTGGCGCACCAGTACGGCGACCTCATCAAGAAGGCCAAGCTGAAGGGCCGCATGCGCTGAGGCGCGTGCCGATAACGTAAAACCGAGGGGGATTCAGGGCGTGAACATTATCCTGCTGGGACCGCCGGGGGCGGGCAAAGGAACCCAGGCGCAGCGTCTCGTCGACAAGCATGGCATGCGCCAGTTGTCGACCGGCGACATGCTGCGCGCCGCAGTCAAGGCGGGGACGCCGACCGGGCTCGAAGCCAAGGCGGTCATGGAGCGTGGCGAGTTGGTCTCGGATGCGATCGTCTCGGCGCTGATCGGGGACGAACTCGACGCGATGGGCGTGGATACTGGCGCCATCTTCGACGGCTACCCGCGGACCGAAGCGCAGGCCGAATCGCTCGACGGCATTCTGGAAGCGCGCGGCCGCAAGCTCGATCACGTGATCGAACTGGAAGTGAACGAGGACGCGCTGGTCGAGCGCATCACCGGCCGCTTCACCTGCGCCACTTGCGGCAAGGGCTACCACGACACCTTCGAGAAGCCGAAGGTCGAAGGCACTTGCGACAAGTGCGGCGGGCACGAGTTCAAGCGCCGCCCGGATGACAACGCCGAGACCGTGCGCACCCGCATGGCCGAGTACCGCGCCAAGACCGCGCCGATCCTGCCCGTCTACGAAGCGCGCGGTATCGTCGCCAAAGTCGACGGCATGGCTGACATGGACGAGGTGACGGCGGCGATCGAGGCAATCCTCGCGGGCTGATCCTGTTCCAGAGTGAACCGAACAATGAAACCCGGAAGTGCCTCAGGTCGCTTCCGGGTTTTTCATTTTGTCGTCGAAGTGCGCGACAGGGATGACGGGCTTCATGCGATCTGGCATGGACGGTTTCGCGACATTGACGGGGCCTTCACGGCCGGGCAGGGGCAGCTTTATGAAGTCTTTCGCATTTGCGCTGGCGGCGGCCGGCATGGCGCTCGTTCCTTCGGCGGCAAGCGCGAGCGTCGCGCAAGTCGAGGCCAACGGCTTCGTCGTGCGCCATGTCGCGCAAGTCCCGGCGACGCCCGAGGAAACCTGGGCAGTGCTGGTGAAGCCTTCGGTCTGGTGGGACTCCGATCACACCTGGTCCGGCGATGCCGCGAACCTCACGCTCGATGCGCGGGCGGGCGGCTGCTTCTGCGAAGTGCTGCCCAACGAAAGCTCGCCCAAGGCAACGCCGCGCGGCAGCGTCGAGCACATGCGGGTGATCTACGTGGAGCGCGGCCGCGCCCTGCGTATGAGCGGGGCGCTCGGCCCGCTGCAGTCGGACGCGGCGATCGGCACGCTGACCGTGCAGCTCAAGCCGGACGGGAAGGGCGGTACGCAGGTCCTGCTCGAATACGTCGTGGGCGGTTTCACCCGCACCCCGTTCGAGAAGCTGGCGCCGGCGGTCGATGGCATGCTCGGCGGACAGCTTCAGCGCCTGACCGGAAAGCTGGGCGGGGCCTTCGCGGCGGCCTTCCCGAAGATCGAGACGGACGTTGCCGACCCGCCTGTCGAGGCGCCTGCAGCGGCGGATCCTGCGGTCGGGCTCGACATCGTGCCGCTTTCGAGCAAGCCGATGACCAGTGACGGGCCGCTCGTCGGACGCTAGGTCCGATGCGTGCGGTGCCGCCATGGGACAGGGCCGGGTGCTACGCACTTTGACTGGCCTCGCGATTTGCGTTAAACAGTCCTCACAGGCGCGACATCCGCCCCGTCGATCAGGCGGAGGGCGGCGCCCGGTCGATGCCGCAGGCGTTGACGCGGAACGTTGACTCTGCGCGCGAATCGTTTTAAGCGCCCCCTTCACTCGTCAGTAAACGGCAGTCCGGAAGGCCCATACCGCGTGTCCAAAGCACCCGCGTGTAACCGCCAACCGGGCCTTTTGCCATTTCACTTCCCCGAGTGTTTTCGCGATGAGATGGAGGTGCGCGCTCGCACCTCTGTGGAGCAGGAGAATTAAGTGGCTCGTATTGCAGGGGTAAATCTCCCCACCAACAAGCGCGTTATCATCGCGCTGACGTATATCCACGGCATCGGCCGTACCAAGGCGCTCGAGATCGCCGACAAGCTCGGTATCGATCACACCCGCCGTATCCAGGATCTCTCGGACGCCGAAGTGCTCCAGATCCGTGAGACCATCGACGCCGACCACACGGTCGAGGGTGACCTTCGTCGCGAGACCGCGATGAACATCAAGCGCCTGATGGACCTCGCCTGCTACCGCGGCCTGCGTCACCGCAAGGGTCTGCCGGTTCGTGGCCAGCGCACGCACACCAATGCGCGCACCCGCAAGGGCAAGGCCAAGCCGATCGCCGGCAAGAAGAAGTAAGCCGAGGGAGCCGTTAAGGCTTTCGGTTTCCCGCAGCGATAATTCGACAGGATATACGATATGGCACGCGAACCTCAGCGCATTAAGCGCCGCGAGCGCAAGAACATCACGAGCGGCATCGCCCACGTGAATGCTAGCTTCAACAACACCATGGTGACCATCACCGACGCCCAGGGCAACGCGATTTCGTGGTCCTCCGCCGGCATGATGGGCTTCAAGGGCAGCCGCAAGTCGACCCCGTACGCCGCTCAGGTGGCTGCGGACGACGCCGGCAAGAAGGCCGCCGAGCACGGCGTCCGTACCCTCGAAGTCGAAGTCAAGGGCCCGGGTTCGGGCCGCGAGAGCGCCCTGCGCGCCCTGGCTGCCGTGGGCTTCACGATTACCTCGATCCGCGACGTCACGCCGATTCCGCATAACGGCGTGCGTCCCTCGAAGCGCCGCCGCGTCTGATCGAGCTAATGCGGGCGG
>NZ_BAAILP010000087.1:17184-32799 GCF_054589055.1 Novosphingobium sp. 11B
GGAACTCAAGAAGCCGAACAGCCTTGAGATCAAGCCGGGACCAGACCCCAAGCTGAAGGCGACCTTCGTCGCCGAACCTCTCGAGCGCGGCTTCGGCCTGACGCTCGGCAACGCGCTGCGTCGCGTGCTGCTCTCTTCCCTCCAGGGCGCGGCGATCACCTCGATCAAGATCGAGAACGTGCTCCACGAATTCTCGTCGCTCGCAGGCGTGCGTGAAGACGTCACGGACATCGTCCTGAACGTCAAGCAGATCGCGCTCAAGATGCAGGGCGATGGTCCGAAGCGCCTCCAGCTTTCGGCAACCGGTCCGGCCGCCGTCACCGCCGGCGACATCGCCGTCACCGGTGACATCGAGGTCATGAACAAGGACCTCGTGATCTGCCACCTCGACGATGGTGCGACGCTCAACATGGAGCTGACCGCCGACTCGGGCAAGGGTTACGTCCCCGCCGTGTCGAACCGTCCGGTCGACGCGCCGATTGGTCTGATCCCGGTCGACTCGCTCTACTCGCCGGTTCGCCAGGTGAGCTACAAGGTCGAGAACGCCCGCATCGGCCAGGAGCTGGACTTCGACAAGCTCAACCTGACGGTCGAGACCGACGGCACCGTGACCCCGGAAGATGCCGTGGCTTATGCCGCGCGCATCCTGCAGGACCAGCTGGCGCTGTTCGTCCACTTCGAAGACATCGCCCCGGTTGGCGCCTCGCCGATGATCGGCGTGGCTGTCGGCGGCGCGGCGGCTTCGGAAGAGAGCGACACCAACCAGCTCAACCGTTACCTTCTCAAGAAGGTCGACGAGCTGGAACTGTCGGTCCGTTCGGCCAACTGCCTCAAGAACGACAACATCATCTACATCGGCGATCTGGTCCAGAAGACCGAAGCCGAGATGCTGCGCACGCCGAACTTCGGCCGCAAGTCGCTCAACGAGATCAAGGAAGTGCTTTCCTCGATGGGTCTGCGCCTCGGCATGGACATCCCGGGCTGGCCGCCCGAGAACATCGAAGAGATGGCCAAGAAGCTCGAGCAGGAACTGCTCGGCTGATTGGACCTTCGGGTTTCGAAATGAAGAGGGCCTCGCGGGTGACTGCGGGGCCTTTTTCTTTGCTTGTAAGGGCGATCGCGGCATAGACTTCAAACCATGCCAGACATTGATATGATCGTTAGGCGGCTTCAAAGGCGGTCCCTTGTCGTCAGCGCCTGCATTCTGGGGCTGGTCCTAACCGCATGTGCGGTGACGGGCGCGTCGCTGTTACAGCCCATGCTATTGGTGGCGCTGGGACTTCCGATTTGGGACAGGATTTGGTGGCATCGCAAGCGGGATCTCGCGATGCTGGTATCAGTCGAGGAATGTCTTGTTTGGGAGGCTGAGGAGGAAGCCCGTTCGATCTTCACAAACAAATATGTCGCGATGATCGCGAACTTGTTTCTTGTCGCAATGGCCGTTGATTACATCGTCGGTGGGTGGCGCGAAGGACAGGTGAATTCAATAGGGCTGCTTGTCGGCAATGATACGTTTCGGATGGCGGATAGCCCGGTAAGCTATTGGTTCTGGATGGGGGCGGCTTTGCTGTTCGCCGTCAATCTCATCCGAATGGCAGCATTGGAATTGAGGGCGAGAACCGGTGATGTCAGGCCGAGTTTCGATGGCTATTGGCTTCAATGTGATGGAATGACCTTCAAGCCTTGACTCCCGCCCCGTTTTCGTATTGAGGGCGCGCTTCACAAATACGTGAACAGGCTTTGGGCGATGGTCTAACCGCATCGCCCGGCAGGCAGTACCTTGAACGGCTGCCTGACGAACGGAGTAAAGAATATGCGTCACAAGATGGGCGGCCGCAAGCTGCAGCGCAAGTCCGGCCACCGCGCGGCCCTGCTGCGCAACCTGGCCGCAGCGCTGATCAAGCACGAGCAGATCCAGACCACTACGCCGAAGGCGAAGGAACTGCGTCCCTACATCGAGAAGCTGATCACGCTCGCGAAGAAGGGCGGCCTTTCGAACCGTCGTCTCGCGCACGCGCGCATTCTCGACGAAGCGCAGGAAAAGAAGCTGTTCGAAGTCCTCGCCGAGCGTTTTGCCGGTCGCGAGGGTGGCTACACCCGCATCATCAAGGCCGGCTACCGCGCTTCGGACGCCGCGCCGATCGCGATCATCGAACTGGTCGACCGCGACGTCGATGCCAAGGGCCAGGACTCCGGCCCGGTGCACACCGATGCCGAGGAATTCGCCGAGGCGTAAGCCACTCGGCGTCCCTGACGGGATAGAGAAGCGGTCGCGGACTTCGGTTCGCGGCCGCTTTTTCATGCGTGCTTTCCCCGGCGCGGCGATGTGCTAGAAAACAGGCTCAAAAACAGGGTCGGGAGGATGTGTGAAGATTAGCGGGCTGCAGGTGTTGGCGGCGCTCTTGCTGTCGGGGGCGGCGACGCCCATCTGGGCAGGGCCTATGTCCGACATCAGCTATCCACAGACCCGCCGCGACACCGTCGTAGAGACCCAGTTCGGCGAGGCCATCGCCGATCCCTATCGCTGGCTCGAGGATGACGTAAGACATTCCTCCGAGGTCGCCGACTGGGTGAGCCGTGAGAACGCCGTCACCGAAGACTATCTGACCGCACTCCCCCAGCGCGCCCAGTTCCAGCGCCGCATTCGCGCCTTCATGGACTACGAGCGCTTCGGTATCCCGGTGAAGGCGGGCGGCAGCTACTTCTACACCCGTAACACCGGCCTGCAGAACCAGGCGCAGTTGTTCGTACGCAAGGGGCTGGACGGCAAGCCGCGCCTGCTGCTCGATCCCAACGCCTGGGCGAAGGACGGGGCGACGGCACTCGATTCCTGGGAGCCCTCGCAGAAGGGGCGCTACCTGCTGTATAGCGTTCAGGACGGCGGCAGCGACTGGCGCATCCTGCGCGTGATCGACGTCAAGACCGGCGAGCCGCTGCAGGACGAGGTGCGCTGGGCCAAGTTCACGGGCCTCTCATGGGTGGGCGAGGAAGGCTTCCTCTATTCGCGCTTCCCGGAGCCGAAGGAAGGCGCGGCGTTCCAGTCGCTGAACTACAACCAGGCCGTGTATTTCCACCGCATCGGCACGGCTCAGGACGCGGACGAACTGGTCTATGCGACGCCCGACGCGCCCGATCTGGGGCATGTGGCGGACGTGACGCAGGACGGGCGCCTGGCGCTCATCACCAGTCATGTCGGCACCGATGCGCGCTACGAAGTGCGGGTGATCGATCTCGACAAGCGCAAGCGCGACGGATGGAAGGCAGTGCCGCTCGTCTCCGGTTTCACCGATGACTGGAAGCTGGTCGAAGGTGCCGGGCGCAAGTTGTGGTACGTGACCAACCGGGACGCGCCGCGCTATCGGCTCGTCGGCATCGATCTCGATGCACCCAAGGCCGAGTGGACCGAGATCGTCGCCGAGCGCGAGGATATTCTGGAGCGCGCGGGGATCGTCGGGGACCGGCTCGTCCTCAACTACATGCGCGATGCGGCGAGCCATGCGGAAATCCTGGCGCTCGACGGCAGTGTCGGCAAGACGCTGTCGCTGAACGGCATCGGCACCGCTTCGGGCTTTCGCGGGAAGCCGGGCGACCCGGAGACGTTCTACGCCTTCACCAGCTTCAACTGTCCGGCATCTATCTACCGGATGGATCTGGCGACCGGGGTGACGACGCCCTTCGCGACGCCGAAGATGTGCTACGATCCGGGTGCCTACGTGGTCGAGCAGCGCTTCTTCACGTCGAAGGACGGCACCCGCGTGCCGATGTTCATCGTGCGCAGCCGCGCGGTGGCCAAGGCGAAGCAGCCGGTGCCGACGCTGCTCTATGGATATGGTGGCTTCGACGTTTCGCTGACCCCCGGCTTCTCGGCGACGCGCATGGCGTGGCTGGAGGCGGGCGGGGCCTTTGCGCTGGCGAACTTGCGCGGCGGCGGCGAGTATGGCCGGGCGTGGCACGATGCGGGGCGGCGGCAGAACAAGCAGAACGTCTTCGACGACTTCATCGCGGCGGGCGAGTTCCTCGTAAACGAGGGCATCGCGAAGAAGGACGGCCTTGCCATTCAGGGCGGCTCCAACGGCGGGTTGCTGGTGGGTGCGGTGGTCAACCAGCGGCCGGACCTGTTCGCGGCGGCGGTCGCGCAAGTGGGCGTCATGGACATGCTGCGCTTCGACCGCTTCACGGCCGGGCGTTACTGGACCGACGACTATGGGAGGCCGGACCGGGAAGACGACTTCAAGGTCCTGCGCGCCTATTCGCCCTACCACAACATTCGCGAGGGTGCGCAGTATCCGGCGATCCTGGTTACTACGGCAGACACCGACGACCGCGTGGTGCCCGGGCACTCGTTCAAGTACACGGCGGCGCTGCAGCACGCGAACCTCGGGGCCAGGCCGCGTCTCATCCGCATCGAGACCCGCGCCGGACACGGCTCAGGAAAGCCCACGGACAAGGCGATCGAGGAGGGTGCGGACATCCTTGCCTTCGTCGCGCAGTGGACGGGGCTGCGCCTTTCGGCCGAAGCCAGTGTCGCTCAGGCCGGAGAGCCGACCGCCGCGACGCCGTGAAGCGGTTCATGCATAGGACAGCATGAGCGGCGTACGATCCGTGACTTGGGCGGCGCGGACCGTGCGCGCCGGATAGGGTTTCTCCCGATGAAGATGTTGCGTTCGCGTGCCGCCGTATCCCTTGCCGCGCTCGCGGTGCTTTGCGTCACCGCCACGCCGGTTCTCGCACACGGCCGGGACGAGTGGAGGGGCCATCGCCACTATCGCGGCGGCGGCATCGATGGCGGGGACCTTCTGGCCGGGCTGCTGGTCGTCGGCGGGGTTGCCGCGATCGCTTCTGCCGTCAGCAAGAACAGCGCCGACAAGCGTGGCGGCGAGCCCGCGCCCTATCGCTATCCGGGCGGCCCGGAAGCGGGGGACGATGCGGACTATGGCGCGCCGCCGGCCGACAATGGCGATACCGCGCCATATCCGGGCGGCCCGGTGAGCGGCCGCGACTATTCGAACGAGCCTGCCGGGGCTGGATCGCTGGGCGGCGCGGTCGACGCCTGTTCTGCGGAACTCGAGCGCGGTGACAAGCGCGTCGAATCGGTGGACTCGGTACGCCGCATGGGCGAGCGCTACAGCGTCGAGGGGCGCCTGCAGGGCGGCCGCCCGTTTGCCTGCAGCGTCGATGGCTCGGGGCACATTCGCTCGGTGGCCGTCGATGGGCATGGCATGATCTGAGCCGAAACGCCCGCGCGGTATCGACGCGCGCGGGCGTTGCGCTTCAGACAGTTTTCCGGAATATCGACTCCTGATTTGAAATGGCGAACTGCTTGAGCGGTTGCCAGTGGTCGTGCCCGGCGCCTTTCGTGTCGGCACGGCCGAGAGGAGAGCCGGGAACGTGAACACCGAGGCCGCCGCCGACACCGTTGCAGACCTTCCGGGGGATGCACAGACGTTCCCCAGCCTCATTCGGGCTGTCGCTGCCGCCTATGGCGATGCCGTCGCGGTGACGCTGGAGGAAGGCGAGGAGACGGTGGCCTGCGTCACTTATCGCGAGCTTGAGGCGCGTTCGGCCATGCTGGCGCGCGGGTTGCTGGCGCGCGGGATCGGCAAGGGGGCGCGGGTCGGCTTCATTCACGGCAACGGACCGGAATTCGCGGTGATGCTGGCGGCGGTGAGCAGGATCGGCGCCGTCGCAGTGCCGATCAGCACGATGATCCGCGCCAACGAACTGGTCCGCGTGCTGCGCCAGTCGGATGTGCAGGGGCTCATCCTCCAGCGCACCATGCTGGGCAAGGACTATGCCGAGCGCGTGCTGGAGGCGCTCCCCGAACTGGACGGGCAGGAGAGCGGCGCGCTGCGGCTTGGCAGGGCGCCGTACTTGCGCTGGATCGCCTCGGACGGAGAGGGATTGCCTCCCAGCATCACACCGCTCGACTGGCTGGCCGGGGCCGCCGCGACGGTAGGCGAAGACCTGCTGCGCGAGGTCGAATCCGAAGTCCATCCGACCGACCAGATGGTCGAGATCTACACCTCCGGCTCGATGGCGCTGCCCAAGGGCGTGCGCCATGCCCACGGTCCGGTCTGTTTCCGCAGCCATACGATGCGCGAGATGATGGGCCATGTGCCCGGGAAGCGCGTGGCCTGCATCCTGCCGATGTTCTGGGTCGGCGGCATGATGATGTACCTCGTGCCGGGGCTGGAAGCGGGGGCGACCGTCGTGTGCACCGAGCGCACGCTTTCCAACAGCCGCTTCGCGATGGGCTCGGTGCTGGCGGAGGAAGATCTTGCGGCCATGCGCGGACCGAAGCCGTGGTGGGGCCTCGGCATGAGCGAGACGCTGGGGCCGTACTCGTGGGGCGATGACTTCCGCGCGCCAGGGCGGCCGGTCTGTGCACCGATGGACCATTTCGGGCCGGGCTACGAAATCCGTATCGCAGATGCCGAAAACCGCCCGGTCGCGGCGGGCGAGGCGGGGGAGATGCAGGTGCGCGGCTATCCCGTCGCCAGCGGCCTCCACAAGATCGAGCGGGCGGAGCACTACACGCCCGACGGTTACTATCGCACCGGCGACATGTGCGTGATGGAGGACCGTCCGGAAGGACGCCGGGTGCATTTCGTCGGGCGCGGGGGGGACATGATCAAGGTGTCCGGTTCCAACGTCTCCCCGGCCGAAGTGGAGATGGAACTGCAGTCGCTGGACGGAGTACACACCGCTTACGTGGTCGGCCTGCCGGACCGCGAGCGCGGCGCGCTGCTGGTCGCGGCGGTGATCGCGCGCGACGGGGTGGAACTCGATTTCGCCGTGATCGAGGCGGAATTGCGTCGGCGTCTCTCCAGCTACAAGGTGCCGCGTGCCTATGTTCCGCTGGAACGCGAGGAGATACCGCTCCTCCATTCCAACAAGGTGGCCCGGCGCGAGTTGGCGCGGATGATGGAGGACCGGCTCGGGCGCGGCTGAAGTTCGCTTTAATGAACAGGCGTGCCTATTGACGAACCGTGCCGATTGCCAATAGGCCCGAACGGTTCGAAATATCGAAAGCAGCCATGTCGCGTTCCTCTCCCGGTGTCGCCCGCGTCGCGGCCATCCTCAACTTCATCGCCGACCATCCCGGGCAGGCGTTCGCTCTGACCGATCTGGTGCGGGCATTGAAGTTGAGCCGCGCGACCTGCCATGCGCTGCTGACCGGCCTCGTCGATGTCGGCTACCTCTATCGCACGACCGACAAGACTTACGTGCTCGGCCCCGCGCTGGCGGCGATCGGGCGCACGGCGGCGGCGCATTTCTCGCCGCTGCAGGTCGCGCAGCCCGAGATGCGCAGCCTGGCCGACGAATTCGACGTGGTCTGCGGGGCCTACTTCCTCGAAGGCGACGTGATCCATCTGCGGGAACGCGCGGCCTCACTCAGCCATATCGGCTATCCGGTGCCGCTGGGCACGCGCATGCCGCTGCGCTGGATTCAGGCGATGACCTTCTTCGCCCGTTCCGCGCGGGACGCCGATGCATGGGTATCTCGGGCCGATCCGCCGCTCGGTGAGGAGAATCTCGGCCAGTTCCGCGCAGGGCTCGAGTTCGTGCGCGCGCACGGCTACCTCGCGCTATTGCGCCGTCCAGGCAGCGAAGAGGAACTCGGCGTGCGCTCGGGCACGGAGGATCCGCCGGTGGTGCCGCTCGTCGAGGTCGACGGGCAGCGGGTCTATCCGCTCGTGGCGCTGATGGCGCCGATCTACGACAGCCGCAACCGGGTGGTGATGGCGCTGGTCATGGCCGGCTTCCACGGCGCCATGAACGGCACGGCGCTGTCCGAGGCCGGTGCCCGCCTGGCCCATGCTTGCGAGCGCATCTCCGGCTTCCTGGCCGGCGGCGGCGAGAGCGACTGACTTCGCGGTAACGGGCTTGCCCCGGGACCGCTGGCCGTGAACGGCCCGCCTGTCGCTTCGATGCCTTCCGCATGAACTGCAGCTAAAGACCGCCACCGGTCCCGGATCGAATCCGGGGCGACGTCAATCCCGCCCGGGCGAGGCGCGCCTTGCTTGACCGCGCGCGCTTGCCAGCATATCAATTATCGCGAAAATAAATTCGCGATACCGAACTATCGATATGCGCTATCGAAATTCAGGCATCGCCGGGTGGGAGAGAGCCTGTGTCTGACGTGATCGTTGCCCCCGAAACGCGGGATCTTGCCGAACTGGCCGGACGCCTCGAACATTGGCTCGGCGGTTGCTTGCCGCGCGCCATCGGCATCGCCGTCACCGATCTCGCCTATCCGCGCGGTGCCGGGCAGAGCCATGAGACGGTGCTGTTCGATGCACACTGGACCGAGGGTGGGCAGCCGCGCACGCAAGGCTGCGTGGTCCGGATCAAGCCGCGCACCTTTACCGTCTTCCCGGACAACCTGTTCGACGAGCAGCACGCGATCATGAAGCTGCTGTCGGACGAAGGACTTGTCCGCGTCGCCAGGCCGCTTTGGTTCGAGGAGGACCCGTCGATCCTTGGCAACCCGTTCTTCGTGATGGAGAAGAAGCAGGGCCGCGTGCCCGTCTCGATCCCGCCTTATGGCCGCGAGGGCTGGCTGCACGATGCCGCGCCGCAGCAGCGGCGCAGCGTGTGGCGCAGCGCGGTCGAGCAACTCGCGGCGATCCAGCGCGTGCCGGTGGCGAGCGCGGGGTTCCTCGGCGGCAAAGGCGCGGCGGCGCGGGGGTTGGCGCAGGAGTGGGACAAGTACCAGCGCTTCACCGCCTGGCTTGAGGAGACCGGGCCGCAGCCGGTGCTGCGCGATGCGCTGGCAAGGCTGGAGAGCGCATGGCCTGCCCACGATCCCGAGGGGATCGTCTGGGGCGACGCGCGCATCGGCAACATGATGTTCGACGACGACTTCCACGTCGTCGCGGTGATGGACTGGGAACAGCCCTCGCTCGGCGGCGCGCTGCACGATCTCGCCTGGTTCTGCACCTTGTCCGAGACGATGCACGGCCGCAATTCGACGTACGGTGCGTATCTCGAAGGCATGGGCACGCGGGAGGAGACGATCGCACTGTGGGAAGAGATCAGCGGCAAGTCTGCGGCGGGCCTCGAATGGTACGAGGATTTCACCCAGTTCAAGATGACCTGCACCGGCGTGCGCCTCAGCCAGCTGCGCGGCACTGCAGGAATGGATGAAGCGGCGATGCGGCGGCGGTTGAAGGTGGCCTAATCATCCTCGCCCGGATGGAGCGGCAGGCCCAGCGACCAATGGATCGCCGCGCCGCGTAGCCCGAAGCCGGCGATCACGGCGATCGCCCAGGTCATCGCCGGGGACAGGCCCGCGGCGATGCCTGCTGCAGCGACCCCGGAGGCGAGCGCGGCTGCCGTCACGTAAAGTTCGGGCCGCATCAGGATCGAGGGCTGGCCCGCCAGCACGTCGCGCACGATGCCGCCAATGCAGCCGGTGATCACCCCCATCAGCATCGCGGGGACCGGCGGGACGCCCCAATGCAGCGCCTTGATCGTGCCGAACACGGCATAGACCGCGAGACCCAGCGCGTCGGCCCACTCCAGGATATGCCCGCGCCACCAGCGGACCGGCGTGAACCACGCGAGCAGCGCTACGGCGAGACACACCGGCGCCACCAGCGGGTCGTGGACCCAGAACACCGGCGCCCCGATGAGCAGGTCGCGCAGGGAACCGCCGCCGACCCCGGTGATCAGCGCGAAGAAGGCCACGGTCACGAAAGTCTGGCGCAGCTGCGCGGCGGCGAGGGCACCCGTCAGCGCGAAGACCGCGATGCCGACAAGGTCGAGCGCAGGGGGCAGGGCGGGGGAAGGCGGGATCATGCCCCGGCTCCTAGCACGCAGTGCGCCGCTTGACCCAATCGGATTTTACGATACACAAAGGATCATAAAAGTATGGGAGCGAGATGCGTGTCCTACGAGAAGGCCGACTGGTACACCGACATTGCGCTGGTGGACGATCCGCATGCCTACTTCGACTATCTGCGTGCGCAGGGACCTGTCGTGCGGCTACCGCATCGCGGCGCGGTGGCCGTCGTGGGTTATGAGGAGGTCGTCCAGGTGTCGCTCGACACCGAACATTTCTCGGAGATCAACGGCGTCACCGGCGGCATGGTCGACCTGCCGTTCGTGCCGGAGGGCGACGACATCGGCGACCAGCTGGAGGCCCATCGCAGCAATATCGCCTTCGCCGACCAGATCGTCTGCGAACAGGGCACGCGCCACGCGAACTTGCGCTCGATTCTCTCGCGCCTGTTCACGCCCAGCCGGCTGAAGCAGTTGCAGCCCCGGCTTGCGGCCACGGCGGAGGGGCTGATCGACGAGTTCCACGGCGACGGGCAGGTCGATATCGTGCGCCAGTACGGCGGGCCTTACGGCGCGCTGGTGATCTCCGACCTGCTGGGCTTGTCCGAGGCCACGCGCGCTCGTTTTCGCAAGTTGCTGGAAGGGGCGATCCCCGTGCCGATGGATGCCACGCACGAGGAGATGATGAAGAACCCGCTGGTCCCGGTGGGCAAGGAACTGTTTGGCCTCATCGCGCGGCGACGGATTGCCGGTCATCCGCTGATGCGGCCTTTTCGCACCTTGCTGGCGCGGGAGGACATTCTGGGGGAACTGGCGAAGGCCACGTATCCGGATGGCTCGAAGCCTTCGCTCGTCGACGTGACGGGGCTGGCGGCGTTCCTGTTCGGCGCGGGGCAGGACACCACCAACCGCCTTCTGGCGAACGGTTTCAAGGTGATCGCCACACGCCCCGACATCCAGACCGAACTGCGCCGCGATCCCGCGCGCATTCCCGGCTTCGTCGAGGAACTGCTGCGCTACGACGGCTCGGTCAAGAGCGCGGGGCGGCTCTGCCGCAAGACCACGACGCTGGGCGGGGTCGAGATCAAGGCGGGCACGCCCATCCTCATGAGCCACATGGCCGCCAACCGCGATCCGGCGCGCTTTCCCGATCCTTCACGGTTCGATATGGACCGGCCCCGGATCAAGGAGCACCTTGCCTTCGGACGCGGCGCGCATACCTGCATCGGCGCGCCGCTGGCCCGGCGCGAGGTGGCAGTCAGCATAGAGCGGTTGCTCGCACGCATGGGCGAGATCCGGCTGTCGGAGGAACACCACGGCCCCGAGAGCGCGCGCCGGTTCGATTATGAGCCGACGTATGTGCTGCGCGCTCTGAAGTCGCTGCACCTCGAATTCGATCCGCTGTGACCATTCCTCCCCGAGCTTGTCTCGGGGAGGATAGGCTAAATCCGCATCACCACACGGCCGAACGGATGCCCCTCGGCAACGAAGCGGTGCGCCGCCACGGCTTCGGCGAGGCCGAATTCCCGCTCGATCGGCATCGCCAGTTCGCCTGCGTGGACTTTCGCCAACAGGTCCGCCAGCAGGGCGTGGACGCGCGGGGTGTGCATGTCGCGGCCGAAGGAGATGCCGGTGACCTGCATCGCCTTGCGGATCAGTTCGAAGAACCCGAAGCTGGGCAACGTCCCTTCCGCCGCGCCGACCACCGCATAGCGGCCGTGGCCGCGCAGCGCCTCTACCAGAGCATCCTTGCCCGCCCCGCCGGCAAGATCCAGCGCAAGGTCGATGCCCTTGCGCGCGGTGATCTCCTTGCACCGCGCGGCGATGTCCTCCCGCCGATAGTCGATGCCGTGCGTCAGGCCGAAAGGTTCCACCCGGGCAAGGCGTTCAGGGCTGGAGGCCGTGCCGATCACCGTAGCGCCCGCCTGCGAGGCGAGTTGCACGGCGGCGAGGCCCACTCCGCCCGCCGCGCCCTGGACCAGCACCGTCTCGCCTGCGACCAGTCCGCCGTAGGTGAACAGCGCATCGTAGGCTGTCCCGAAGGCGATCGGCACCACCGCCGCGAGGGCAAGGTCCATCCCCTCGGGCACCGGATAGGCGTAAGTTTCGGGCACCGCGAAGAGTTCGGCATGGCTGCCGCTCCAGTTGAAGCCGACCACCCGGTCTCCGACGGCGAAGCGCGTCACTTCCGCGCCCACCGCCGCCACCGTTCCCGCCGCCTGGTAACCGGGGACGAAAGGCGTGTGCGCAGGCGGCGTGTGGATTCGGTTGAGCAGGTCGCCGCCCTCGATCGAGATGACCTCGACCCGGATGAGGACGGTTCGCGGGCCGACTTCAGGATCCGGCTGCTCCCCGAAGTGCATGACCTCGGGGCCGCCGTTCTCGTTGTACCAGACTGCCTTCATCGCGCTCTCCCGTGCGTTTGTCGTCGCCTAGTGCCAGCCCGGCGCCCTGCCGCGCATCTGGTCAATCGGAGAGGGCGTGCAGGTTCAGGGCGTGAAGCGCAAGTAAGCCATCACGCGCGAACCGTAATGCCGATCGGTCCAGCGCGAGAGCGGATCAACCTCGTCCTTCCCGATCGAAGTGCCGGAATAGCGCAGCCCCGCCGCGAAGTTGGCATCGGTGTATTCGGCGCCGACATGGTGATCGAGGTAGTCGCCGCCCGGTCGCAAGCGGGCCGCGCGCGGATCGCCGTTGGAGGAACCGCTGGTGTGGCCCACACCGCCGTAGAGCGTCACCGGCGTGCCCGGTATGCTGGCCGAAAGCTGCGCGTCGAGGGTGAGGTTGCTGCCGCCGATGGCATCCTGCGAGGGCGCGAACGCGGCGCCCAGAACCAACTGCGCCGGGCCGAGCGTGCGCGCGATCTCGCCGGTCAGCTCGGCATAGCTGGTGCCCGCGCGGCCGACGAAGACATTGCCACGCACCCCGGCGGACAGGTCCCACCCCCCGCTGCGCAAAGCGTAGCGCGGCGCCAGGGTCAGACCGATATCCGCGCCGCCGTGCCGTGCGCTGCCGCGCAAGGTCACGGCATCGAGGTCTATTCCGAGATCGTAGGTGACCGGCACCGAGGCAGAGACGCCGAGCGCGGCCTTGCCCTCGCTTCCGCTCAGGCCCCGTTCGCGGTGATCGGTTTCGGCCTCGAAGGATACGGTGGAACCTGCCGATTGCGCGTTGGCATCAGCAAAGACGAGGCCGCCGCATACCGCGACGACCGTACCGAGAAAATATCGCATCCGATTGATCTAGCAATCTTTCCTGGCAGTGTCCGTCAGTTGGCGGCGAAGTGATGCGCGGCGTCGATAGCAGCGAGGGCGTGCTCGCGGTCGGCGTTCGCCGCTTCGGCTAGGTGTGCGGTGATGGCGGGGGTCTTGTCATCGACGAGCCGGGCCAGTTGGGCGTCGCGGCTACGGCAGTCGCCGGGCAACTGGCGGGTGAAGGTCTCCTTGCCGGGCAGCGCTGCGGTCAGGGCATGGGCGCCATCGGCGATGACACGCTCGACCGAGACGGTCGCGGTCATGACGCAGCGCTGGGTGCTCTGGCGGGCGGGCGGAGCGATACCGATCGTGCGCATGCTGGTTTCGACACGCGCGCGGTAGTCCACGCTGTAAGTGCTCCCACGGTGATCGACGGAGACGCTGTGTACGGGCGCGGCGGTGGCGGCGAGAGCGCCAATGAAACCGAAAGCGGCGAGCAGGCTCATGTTTCCTCCCAAGACGCGCCTAAATATTAGGCAATAATGCACAATCCTTGTGCAAATGGAGGTAGGTGGCAAATGCTGCCGGCTTGTTGCCGAACCGTGATGATGTCTGTTCAGCGTGTCACGGTGATCGACGCCGTGCCGTCCGCCCAGACCGGCAGGTAGAGCCCCCGCCCCGCCGCCTGGATGCGGCCGGTGCGGGTGCGGGTTACCTCGGCGCGGATGACGAGGTCGCCTTCGCGCTTGTCCTCGATCGCGCGGCCGATCTTGCCCAGGAGTTTGCCGTAATCCTTCTCGAAATTCTGCGCCAGCGCGCCCGCGATCGTCGCGCTCATGCCCGGCGTATTGGCGAGGCGCAGGATCAGGTCGCCGCCGCGCATGTCGGTGGTGCCGCTGACCTCGAACTGCTCGAAGCCGATCCGGCGCGAATCCTCGGCATTGACGGGCACGCCGGTCATCCAGACGGTGCCTTTGGTTGCACCGAGCTTGCCCGCTTCGTCGCGCGCGGTGAAATCGAGGCCGACGGCGATGCGCCCGCCGGTGGTGCCGTAGATCGTCGCCTTGCGGAAGTCCGTGCGCACCGGGCCGACGCCGGGCACGGTGAAGGGGCGTGTGGAGCGCTTGCGCAGCGCCTTCATCAGCACCGGTTCGAGTTCATGGTAATCGGCGACGACCGGGATGAAGAAGGCGAGGCGACCGGCCTGTGCTTGCAACGGCTTGACCGGCGGCAGCGGGGATGGGGCGGGATCTTCGGGACGCCGACCGACGAAAGTTTCGGTCACCGCCTTCACGCCGAGGCGCAGCAGCATACGTTTGCCGTCGAGTTCGTAGCCGCCGTACTGCAGTTCGGTGGGCTTTACCCGCATCCACACCGGCGGGTTCTCGCGGTTGAGCGACAGGGTGGTGAAGGCCGAGTTCCACGCCTGCTCGACCTGGCGGCGCAGTTGCAGGCGGCCGAGCTGGCCGGGCAGTTCACGCTCCAGCTTGGCTATCACCGGGGCCAGCTTGCGGTCGGCCTTTTCGGTGAAGTCGATGCGCTGGCCGAGGAACTCCGCATGCGGCGAGTTGGTCCAGTCGTAGCGGATGTCCACGGTGCCGCGCGGCGTCCAGTCGTCGGCGAGGGTGATGCGCACGGTGGCTTCCGCCACGGCGTCGGCGGTGGCGGTCTCGCGCTTGAGCATGCCGCCGATGTCTTCGGCGCGCAGGACGGCGTGGAGCGGCATCGTCAGGCGGATTTCCTTGCCCTTGCCCGCGAAGGTCATCGGGCCGCGTGTAACGTCCCCGACGATCCGGCATTTGAGCGCCGGGGTCTTGAGGGTAGTGATGCCGAGATCGACCTGCTTCGATTTCACGCAGGTCTGGCCGGGCTTGTCGATGGTCCAGAGGGTGCGGGGTATCTCCCGGTCGAGCGCGGCGGCGAGTTCGGTGAGGTCCGCCGTGACCGGGACTGTGATCAGCGAGGCCTGCGGCTCGATCCGGATTTCGTCATGGGCGCGCGGCGGGGGCTGGAAGCGTTCGCGCTTGCAGGCGGTGAGTGCCAGTGTGCCCGCCAGAACCGGCAGGATAATGCGCAAGGCCATGCGTGGAACGCCCCGTGGAACCATAGTCGCGGTGAAATTCGCGAGCGGCGGGCGGGTTCCAATTCAGGTTATCGCTGGCAGGCTTGTGCGAGTGCGGCGATGGTCGTTTCAGGTGCGCGCAGTACCTCGCGGGCGGGGATGCGAATGAGGGCGATGCCGTGTTCGCGCAGCCACGCATCGCGCTGGAGGTCATGCTCGGGGTTCTCGCCCATGTCGTGGACGATGCCGTCGATTTCGATGCCGGTCTTCGCGGAGGGGCAGTAAAAGTCCAGCACGTAGGGGCCGATGGGATGTTGGCGGCGGAACTTCAGGCCCATGGGGGAGCGGCGTAGGTGTTGCCAGAGGATTACCTCGGGCGGGGTCATGGTGCGGCGGAGTTTGCGCGCGCGACGGATCGTCTGGATTGGCGGCATGCTGTCCCCCTCCACCACCGACTGCGTCGGCGGTCCCCCTCCCCATTGCTTCGCAACAGGGCGGATGAGAAGTTAGAATGCCTTAATCCTCCCTGTCCCGCAGGGATGGGGAGGGGGACCGCCCGCACAGCGGGTGGTG
>NZ_BAAILP010000088.1:0-3028 GCF_054589055.1 Novosphingobium sp. 11B
GTAGCGAAGCAATCCAGAGCAGTTGAAGGCCGCCCTGGATTGCTTCGCTACGCTCGCAATGACGAAGGTTGAGGTCAGCACCCCACGAAGCGGCGCGCACGACGACGACGTACTGGGGGTGCAGGGGGGCTATGCTCCCCTGCTTCTACCCTTCACAATTCTTAGTGAACGAACCGCGCGATCACGTCCCGATATGAACGCGAAACCTTCACCTGTGCGCCCGAATCGAGCACGAGGAAGCATTCGCCGTTCGTATGCGGCTTCACCTGACGCACCTGATTGAGATTCACGATCGTCGAGCGATGCACGCGCTGGAACACGCGCGGGTCGAGGCGGCGTTCGAGGTCCTTCATCGTCTCGCGCAGGATCAGCGAGTTGTCGGCGGTGCGGATGCACATGTAGTCGCCGGCAGCCTCGATGTGCTCGATCGAGTCGACGTCGATCCGGAAAATCTGGCCGCGGTCCTTGATATTGATGAGCTTTTCGTAGCGGTCCGAGTTCGGGTCCGTCTCCTCGGGCATGTGATCCACCGCGTCGGGGGCGACTTCGGCGAGGACCGTCTTGAGCTTCTCCGCTTCCTCGGAACTGCGCTTCTCGGACAGGCGCTGGCGTACGCGGGCAAGGGTGTCGTCCAGCTTGCTCTCGTCCACCGGCTTCATCAGGTAGTTCACCGCGTTCGCCTCGAAGGCGCGGACGGCGTGTTCCTGGTAGGCGGTGACGAAGACGAACAGCGGCGGTTCGATCTCCATCACGCCCTTGACGACGGAAAAGCCGTCGAAGCCGGGCATCTGGATGTCGAGGAAGACGAGGTCGGGCTTTTCCGTCTTGATCTTGCGGATCGCCTCGCGCCCGTTCGCGCAAGTGTCGATGATCTCGACGTCGGGGTACTTTTCAAGCCGCAGTTGCAGGCCCTGAATTGCGAGTTTCTCATCGTCGACGAGAATCGTGCGAATGGTCATAGGTATGTGTCTCCGGTGCGGCTAACGCGCACGGGGCAGGATTGTTTCATCGCGCCATCTGAACGGGCTGACGCGCGGGTTCGGACATGTCCTCGGTGGTTTCGCGGCGCTCGAAAGGGAGTTCTATCACGACTGCGAAGCCGCCTTCCAGCGGTTCGATCGTTTCAAAACGGTGGTTCTCGCCATAGGCCTGCGACAGGCGGTCGCGGATGTTGGACAATCCCACGCCGGTGGAAACCGGCTCCCCTCCATCGTAGGTCATGCCCGATAGCCTGTTGTCGGTCGTGGGACTTTGCAAGCCCGGCCCGGTGTCCGAGACGGTGATGCGAAGCATCGGCCCGATGAGTTGCGTGGCGACGGTGATCTCGGCCCCGGCTTCCTGCTGGCTGACGGCGTACTTGATCGCATTCTCGACCAACGGCTGTAGCAGCAGCGAGGGCAGCAGTCCGGCTTCGGTGGCGGGATCGATGGTGAAGGTGGTGCGCAGCCGTTCCTCGAAGCGCATGCGCTCGATGTCGAGGTAGAGCTGGAGGGTCTCGACCTCCTGCTCCACGGTGACGCGCGCGGAGGGCTTGTTGATGAGCGTATAGCGCAGGAATGAGGACAGGCGGCTGAGCATCGCGTTGGCGGGCTCTGTCTGCTTCAGCAGCACCAGCGTCGAGATAGAGTTCAGCGTGTTGAACAGGAAGTGCGGGTTGAGCTGGTAGCGCAGCATCGCCAGCTGGGCACTGGTGGCCTGGGTCTCCAGCCGGATCAGCTGGTCGTTCTGCTCCTCCACCTGCAGGTAGAAGTTCACCATGTAGTAGAGGGCGGTCCACGCACCCAGCAGCGTCGCGTCGAAGTAGAAGACGCCGAGGAACAGCTGCGCGAAGCTGTCCCCCTCGCCGCGCCAGAGCGAGATGACCCAGGCGTCTATGAACGCGTGCAGCGCCACCGCGACCGGCAGCATCAGCGCGGTCAGGCCCCAGGTGACGATCGGCCGGCGCTTGATCAGCGCGCGATAGATCACTGAGAGCACCAGCGAGACGGAGAAGCCCGTGATCGTGGCGATGACGACCAGGACAAGCGAGGCCGAGGACTGGTTGTTCGCCAGCGTCGACATCGTGCGCAGCACCATGGCGCCGCCCCAGCCGATGAACTGCAGGCGCCAGAACGCGCGGTCCTTGTCGGCGAAGAAGGGAATGGGCTGGATAGGCAGGACGCTCATGCAGACAAACCTAGACGATCTTGCAAAGGTTTCAAATCATGCGCCACGTGCGGCCTTTACGGCTTCCGACAACTGGTCGAAGCCGACCGCGCCGGGAATGAGCTTGTCGCCCGCGATCCAGCTGGGGGTGCCGGAGAAGCCGAGGCGCTGGGCCATTTCCATGCTGCGGCCAAGCTCGGCCTCCACCGTCGGGCTGGCGGCGATGCGGCGGGCGCGGTCCATGTCGAGGCCGATGGACTTGGCGACCGCCTCGATGGTGGGGGCATCGACCTGCCCGGCCTTGTACATGGCATCGTGGAACTGCGCGTATTTGCCCTGCTCGGCGGCGGCGAGGGCCATCTTCGCGGCATCCGGGCTGTGCGGGCTGATGATCGGCAGTTCGCGCACGACGATGCGCAGGTCCGGGTTCTTGGCGATCAGCTGGGCGACGTCGGGCAGGCTCTGGCGGCAGTAGCCGCAGGCATAATCGGAGAACTCGACCAGCGTGACCTTGCCGTCGGGATTGCCCAGCACGGCGCCGGGGAACGGCGTCTCGACCGCCTGACGGACTCCGCCGAGCGCCTTGGCGGCCTCGCGGCGGCGCAGTTCGTCCATCGCTTGCGGCAGGATTTCGGGGTTTTCGAGGATGTAGTCGTGTACCACGTGCTGCACGGCGATGCGGCCGCCGTACCAGCCTGCGCCGCCGACGACGGCCAGTCCCACGATACCCATTACGAACTTGCCGGCTGTACTCATGATTTAGATGCTGATCCGTTATGAAAGGCGTTGGAGCGGGAGGCAGGCGCCTGATTTGAAAAACACTTCGTCATTGCGAGCGCAGCGAAGCAATCCAGGGCAGTCTTGAGCCGCCCTGGATTGCTTC
>NZ_BAAILP010000089.1:0-1387 GCF_054589055.1 Novosphingobium sp. 11B
AACTGCGGCCTGCTCGCCTTCACCGTCCGCAGCGGCACGGCAGTTGCCGATCCGATCCTGATCGATACCAGCAAAAACGTCGTCACCGGGCGCGGCGGCTTCAGCTTCGGCACCGAGGCGGTAGACTTGGCCTTTCGCGCCGACGGCAAGAAGATCAGCCTGTTCTCCGGCCAGTCGCCCGTTGGTCTGGGCGGGCATTTCGCCGAGCCTAAGCTGCAGGTCATCACCCCGCAACTTATCGGCCGCGCGGGTGCCGGTCTCGGCCTTGCAAACGTGGCGACTCCGGTTGGCCGGGCTGCTCGCCTTCGTCGATCCAGGCGATACCAAGTCTGCGGCCTGCGGGCCTGTTCTTGCTGGCGCCAACGCCAGCGCCCAGCGCACGTCGAAGGGCAAGCCGCGCGACGACGTCGGCAACGGCACTGCGAAGAAGAACCCTTAGCAAGCGTCGGAACCGGTCCGCGGTCCGCTCCGCCGTTGAGTGCGGATTCGCGAGACAGAAGCATCGCATGGGCCTCGTGGTGCGCACCGTCGGCATCGCTCGCGCCCCCATCAAGATCGGCATAACCAACCTTGCCTATAACTTCCAGCGCCTGGCCTGGCTCGTGGGGCGAATTGCGCCCACGTGACGCCAAAAAACAGCCTGCGCAGGCGCCTCCCCCACAAAACCAGCGGATCGGCCCCCAACACCAAGGCTCATACTCCGCTCCCCAGCCTTCACGCCGCAATCATGCCAACATCAGGCATTTCTTCGAGATGGGGTGGTTGCCGCCCTCCCCAGACGGCATCGCAATGTGCCAAAAAGTGGTGTTGAGGACCGGGAATGGCGCGGTCGTCGACAGAGGCGGGGCGCTCACTGATCGAGACGGCATCCTTGATCTCGCCATGTCCGTTACGCTTGAGGCTGGCGTGCCGGGACCTGCGGATCGTGCGCCGGGCGCGCAGATGCTCCAGCAGTTCCTTCTTCAGAACTCCGCGCGCCTGTATGTACAGGCTTCTGTAGATGGTCTCGTGCGACACCTGCCTGTGCGGCTCCTCGGGAAAGCTGCGCCTGAGCCACCCCGCGATCTGTTCCGGTGACCATTTGCGGCGCAGCTTGGCCGATACTGCCCGTGCCAGTGGCGGCGAGCAAGCCAGCTTGCAGGGCTTGGGCCGCAAGGCACGGTCCCATGCCGCCTGATCGGACGCGGTCGCCCGATACCGTGCAGGGCCGCCATTGCGCCTGATTTCGCGACTGATCGTCGAGGGCGAACGGCCCAGTCGCCGTTCTATCGCACGCAAGGGTTCACTGACGCTCAGGCCCCGCGAAATCTCCTCGCGCTCGGCAAGGCTCAGTGCACGGATGCTCCGCTTGCGATCGGCGGGCCGGATACCGCCGGTCGGCGAAATC
>NZ_BAAILP010000089.1:1543-4823 GCF_054589055.1 Novosphingobium sp. 11B
TATCGAACTCATCGACTCCCCGCGCTGCCAGCGATCCCATATCTCTGCTCGCTGGCTGGCCGTGTAATAGATCCGACGACGCTGCTTCATCGCGACACTCCATCTTCCGCAAAAGATTAAAGTGTTGCCTCCACCCGTCGAACCCACCGCCATAGAAGTGGCTTGGCTCGTCTGAACAGCCTTTGACGTTTGATAAGTGGATCGTCTGCGGGTTGGTTGTTCAAGCTGCCGCCTGCGGGGCGTCATGGAGGTCGGGCGTAGGTGTGCCGGGCATGGGCACTGGATAGGAGGTGAAAGTCCTTTACGGGGCGAGTTGGTAGCAACCGTAAGTCGAAGACAACTGCACGCAGCGTGCCCATCGTGAGATGCGCAAGGCGCTGATGCCGTGAGGCCGTGTGGGGAGGAAGTCTTAGACGAACCGCAGCACCGAACGCGAGTGAACCCTTGGACAGGCCGATCCGGTCGGGTGAGCGTGCCTACAAACGCGACGCCCAAAATCCAACCGAGACCGGGGCGGTAGTGAGGGCGGCGGCGGCGGCATATCCAGTGTTCTTACCCCGGGAGATCTGTTGGGGTCCGCGTGAGCGGTAGGCGGATAGGAGGAAACGACGACCGCCGATGCCCCTGCAGAAGTCGGATCTCTCCGTAGGAGCGATGAAGCCGGTGAAAGTCGGCTGAGCAAAGGGAGAGATGGGTTGAGAAGGAAAGGACATCATCAATTGAGCTTCGTGTTCGCCGACAGCCCGCGAGGGGGTGGCGATGTCGGAGGTTCGGGCGAACCCGAGCGTCGGTCATGGCTACTGCACACAGCGAAGCACAAAACCATGACAAGTTCTTTCACCCGGGCAGCCGATTCAAATCGGCTGCTGGAGGCGGTAGCGTCCAAGGCAAATCTCGCGCAGGCGCTACTGTCCGTTGTACGCAATAAGGGGGCACCGGGGATCGACGGCCAGACGGTTGAGGAGGCCGAAGCGCAAGCTCCGCATCTGTTGACTGAACTGCGCCGTGTACTGTTGGCGGAACGCTTTTACCCAGGGGATATTCGTCGGGTCTGGATTCCCAAACCCGGTGGAGGTCAGCGCGGTCTGGGCATTCCCAATGTGAGAACGAGGGTGGTTCAACAGGCGGTTCTCCAGATTCTGGAGCCGATATTTGAACCAACCTTCCATCCCAGCAGTCATGGGTTCCGTCATAATCGTGGTGCTCATACGGCAATTGCTGAAGCGACTGAATATCTGGAAGAGGGCTTTCGGACGGTGGTTGATCTGGATCTGGCGCAATTTTTTGACCGGGTTCATCACCAACGCCTGCTGGATCGAATGAGTCAGCGGGTGGCCGACCGGCGGATTCTCAACCTGATACGACGAATGCTGAGGTCGGCCGTGGTGATGCCGGATGGCACACGTATCGAAGTCGTTGAAGGAACTCCGCAAGGCGGCCCGCTTTCGCCATTTCTATCAAACATCGTTCTCGACGAGTTCGATCAGGAGATGGCGCGGCGCGGGCTACGTTTCGTTCGCTACGCCGATGACGCCAACGTCTTTGTGCGCAGTGAGCGAGCCGGGATCCGTGTCATGGCATCTCTTCGGCGTTTTCTGGAGGAGCGATTGCGCCTTCAGGTCAATGAGGAGAAAAGCGACATCCGGAAACCGGAGCAGGTCCACTTCCTCGGCTTTTGCTTTCGCTGCACAGATGGTGTGTCCTCAATCGAGGTCGCGCTGTCCCGCAAAACGAAGCGTCGACTGCTGACGACTATTCGGGACATGACTCCGCCCAACTGGGGGAGATCGATCATGACCTGTATGGCCGACCTTGGTCGATACCTGAACGGATGGTCGGCATATTACCGCCTCTGCACCGCAGAGGTGGCGTCTGAACTGGGGGTCGTTGACGCCCACGTTCGCCGTCGGCTCAGGGCGATCATCGTGCGTCAAAAGAAGCGTCCGCGCTTCTTGTTCCGGTACCTTTTGTCGCGCGGGGTCAGTCGCAATGCCGCCGCTGGCACCGCGTATTGCGGAAAAGGGAGCTGGGCGAAATCCAATCGACCCGGGATCGTGAGGGCTTACCCTCCTTCATGGTTCCATGGACGACTGATCTCGCTCAAAGCCCGATGGCACGAGCTAAACCCCCCACGGGTCAATGACCAGTTCGTACTGGCACTCTGATATCGACCCAAGGAGCCGGATGCGTGGTCCGCATGTCCGGTTCTGAGAGAGCCGCGGTGGAGTAATCCGCCGCGGCTACTCGACCCCGGCCGGAGTGACGCCCCGCAATTCGCAGCCAATTCACGCTGCCACGGCCTGTGGCAGATTGTCAAAGTAGGTCTGATCGGGCGGACGCCCACCGAGGCTCGAGTGAGGTCTCCGGGCGTTATAGAAGCCCAGATATCGGCCGATCGCGTTGCGCGCTTCGCTGACCGAAGCGTAGGCGTGCAGGTAGACTTCTTCGTACTTCACCGAGCGCCACAGCCGCTCGACCACGACATTGTCGCGCCAGGCGCCGCGGCCGTCCATGCTAATCGCGATACCCTCGCGCCGGAGCACGCCGGTGAAGGCCTGGCTCGTGAATTGGCTCCCCTGATCTGTATTGAAAATCTCCGGCTTGCCATAGCGCGCCAGGGCTTCCTCGAGCGCTTCCACGCAGAAGTCGGCCTCCAGCGTGATCGAAATCCGATGGCTGAGAACCTTGCGGCTGAACCAGTCGACGATGGCTACGAGATAAACGAAGCCCCGCGCCATGGGGATGTAACTGATGTCTGTCGCCCAGACTTGATTGGGCCTTACGATCGGAAGCTTGCGCAGGAGATAGGGGTGGATCTTGTGCCCTGGCGCCGGCTTCGAGGTGCTGGGACGTCGATAGACCGCCTCGATCGCGATCTTCTTCATCAGGCTCGCGACATGGCAGCGGCCAATCTCGATACTTTCCTGGCGCAGGAAATCACGTAGCATTCGGCTTCCCGCGAACGGAAACTCCAGGTGCAACGCATCGATGCGCCGCATGATCGCGAGATTCTTCGACGAAACCGGCCGGGGCAGATAATAGACACTGCCCCGGCTGATCCCCAGTTCCTTCGCCTGACGCTTCACCGGTAAGGTGTGCGTTCGGTCAATCATCGCTTTGCGCTCGGCAACAGTCCTGCCTTGCCGAGCGCGCCTTCCAAAAAGATCCTATGCAGGTCGCCGGGATTAACCGGTATCCTGACGGCAGTGTCATTCAGGAGATTGGCCATGACGATGGAACAGGAGTTTGCTTCACCAGCATCGAACACTGAGACCGTTTA
>NZ_BAAILP010000090.1:0-3597 GCF_054589055.1 Novosphingobium sp. 11B
CTGGGACCGCTGGCCGCGTAAAACCGTGCCCTCGTCAAGGCGTCCTGACGATGGTTGGCCGTAACAGGCCAGCGGTCCCAGCCTTCGCTGGGATGACGGGGGTGTGGGTGCAGTCAGCGCACGCAAAAACACCCGCTGGCGAGTGCGGGCCATTACGCCGGGGAAATCAACGCAAGTCCGAGAACATCGGGTCGGCGTCGGGAGCGTCCAAGCAGGGACGCGGGGGTTTGTTTTCCGTGAAGCTCTGGCGAGTGGCCGGGTAACTCACGGTGCAGCCCGGCTCGACCTGTATTCCATCGGAAAGTCCCATGTGGCCGTCGTTAGGGTTCGCATCGTTATCGGCCGACGGCTATCCGGGATGGCCGTCCCAAGTCCTGCCGTGTGTCGCAGGAACGTATGGACGGCGTTTCCGGTAGCGCAGAGACAGTCCGGGTCTTCGATGGACGCGTGGTTTGCGCGATCGCGGCTGAAACCGCATCCCGGCCCACGACGCCGACCCGATACACCTCTCCGGCGTGATCATCGCCGGATCGGATGTCGGGCCATATAACCTATTTGGCGATAAATGTCAATCCTCAACCGCTTCGCCGCGCCCCTTGAAGCCCTTGGCGATGACATACCACTCGGACGAATCCTTGCGGCTGGCGGGCGGCTTGGCGTGCTTGACGCTGGTGAAGTGCTTCTTGAGCAGCGCGAGAAGCTGCGTGTCCGTCCCCCCGGCCAGCACCTTGGCCAGGAACGTCCCGCCGGGTGCCAGGTACTGGATGGCGAAGTCCGCCGCCGTTTCAACCAGGCCCATGGTGCGCAGATGGTCGGTCTGCTTGTGCCCCACGGTGTTCGCCGCCATGTCCGACAACACGAGGTCCGGCGCTCCCTCCAGCGCCGCGTCGAGTGCCGCCGGGGCCGCGTCCGCCATGAAATCCATCTCGAAGATGGTGACCCCCTCGATGGGGTCGGTGGGCAGGAGATCGATGCCGACGATCTTCGCCTTGGGCCGCTTCAGGCGCAGCACCTGGCTCCACCCTCCCGGTGCGATACCGAGATCGACGGCGCGCTCCACGCCCTTGAACAGCTCGAATTTCTCGTCGAGTTCCAGCAGCTTGTAGGCGGCGCGGCTGCGATAGCCGTCGGCCTTGGCCTTCTTCACGTAAGGGTCGTTGAGCTGACGCGTCAACCAGCGCGCCGAACTTGTCGAGCGCTTCTTGGCGGTCTTGAGCCGCTCGCCGGGATCGCGGCCGGAGCGGCTCATCGGGCGTGGACTGCGTTACGGATGGTGTCGGTCATGTTTCTAATTCCAGTTGCCGGACCCGGCGAGTGCGAGGCGATCAGGCTGCGCAAAATGCCTTCGCGGATGCCGCGGTCGGCAACCCCAAGCCGCGCGGCCGGCCAGAGGTCGAGGATCGCTTCGAGGATGGCGCAGCCGGCGACCACGAGGTCCGCCCGCTCACGCCCGATGCAGTTGAGCTCGCGCCGCTCCTCGATCGCCATGGAGGACAGGCGCGTGCTGATCCCGCGCATCGATTCGGCGGGCACAATCAGCCCGTCGACCATGCGCCGGTCGTATTGCGGCAGTTCGAGATGCAAGCTGGCGAGCGTGGTGACGGTGCCACTGGTGCCGAGCAGGCGCAACGGCCCCTCCTGGCTGGCGCTCTCGCGCGCCGGACCGACGCGCTTGGAGAACGCGGAGAAGCTCTCCGCCACCAGGCTGTGCATGTGGCGATACCGTTCGAGGCGTTCCGCCTGCGTCGTGCCTTCCGGCCCGCAGCTTTCGGTGAGCGAGACGACGCCCCAGGGCACGCTCTGCCAGTCGAGGATGCGCGGAACGGTGCCGGTGCTCTCGATCAGCACCAGTTCGGTCGAGCCGCCGCCGATATCGAAGATCATCGCCGGACCGAAGCCGTCCTCCAGCAGCACGTGGCAGCCCAGCACCGCCAGGCGCGCTTCTTCACGCGCGGAGATGATGTCGAGATGGATGCCGGTTTCCTCCCGCACCCGTTCGATGAATTCCGGCCCGTTGGTCGCGCGGCGGCACGCCTCCGTGGCGACCGAGCGGGCGAGATAGACGTTGCGGCGCATCAGCTTGTCCGCGCAGACCCGCAGTGCGGCCAGCGTGCGCTCCATCGCCGCGTCGGACAGGCGCCCGGACTGCGCGATGCCCTCGCCGAGCCGCACGACGCGGCTGAAGGCGTCGATCACCGTGAAATTCTCGCCCGAGGGCCGCGCGATGAGCAGGCGGCAGTTGTTCGTGCCGAGATCGATCGCCGCATAGGCCTGGCGCCCCGAACCCTGCCCCCCGGGCTGCCCCACGGGGACGGCCATCGAAGGGGCGGCCATCGAAGAAACCGGACGAACCGGCTGCGTCGGCGCCTGTGCGGGCGGTGCGGCTGTCTTTTCTACGCGCGGCGCCTTGGCTGCCTCGGGTTTGGTAGCGCTGCCTTTCGGGCGCGCCTTCCCCTTGGCTTTCGTGCCGGACGGCTGAGGGCTGGACTGGGAACTTGCAGACGCCTTCGCCTTGCCCCTTCTACCCTTGCGCCGCCGCGACGGACGACCCGTCACCTTGGCTGTTCCGGACACTTCGACTTTGGCAACCGGCGGATCGTGGTCCGCCATAAATTCGATACTCGTTCTAATGTCTTCCCGCCGATCGGGCGGGCACCTGAAAGCGATGCTAACGCCCCGCGCGCCAACCGGCAAGGGCAGCGGTTTTTTAGTGCATCAAGGTGCTTGACCCGAATCACGACCGCCGCTAGTGGGACGCCTCCCGATGCCCCGTCGTCTAATGGTAAGACTACGGATTCTGATTCCGTCTATCGAGGTTCGAATCCTCGCGGGGCATCCAATCTCTCCATACATCCATGAAACGAACTTGGCCCGCTGCGACGAATGACGTCCGCGCCGAGTGTCGCTGCTGGCTCTCCTACCCGCTTTGCAGGATCTGCCAGCTACTGTGCGGCGTCGAGGGCGAGCCTATGACGGCTTTGCGCTGATACGGCTGCTCGTTCTCCCGCTCAAGCGATGATGGGCGCGCGTGGATCACCAGTCGGCTTATGCCGGCAATCGTCTCGGCTATGCCTGGCGTATGTCATCATGCGCCGGATGCGTACGATGAATGCTCTGCGCCGAAACGTACTGAGCACAAATTTCCGGACAGACATGGACAGCACCGCCTTAGTCACCTCCCTGACCTGCTCCGCGACGGCGGGTACTCTTGAGGCGATAGTTGGCGATGGCGACACAGAGGCGGGGCAGGTCCTCCGAAGGCGGTCTCCCTGCCTGCGATTTCTGCCTTTGCGGGGATGACGGGAAGGTACGCCCGCTCCTCATCTTAGAGACGCTGGCACACGCCCCTGCACTGCCTTTAACGAGCGGTGCGGGCGTTGTGCTGCTCAGAAAAATGTGCGGGGAAAAACGGACCTGCTGCGGACACGGCTTCCCGCTCGCTTAGGTGTGCGTGCTTGCTAAGTCGTTGTAACGGTGGTTGCGGGGGTAGGATTTGAACCTACGACCTTCAGGTTATGAGCCTGACGAGCTACCGGGCTGCTCCACCCCGCGTCACCATATGGGGCTGGTTTTCAGCCCGGGAGTGTTTTGTTTGTC
>NZ_BAAILP010000091.1:0-3414 GCF_054589055.1 Novosphingobium sp. 11B
TCCAGGGCAATCTTGAGTCGCCCTGGATTGCTTCGCTACGCTCGCAATGACGAAAGGTTGGGTCAGGCCGATCGAACCGCCGCGCAGAAGGCGGCGATGCGCGCCTCGTCCTTCACGCCCGGCGCGCTCTCCACGCCCGAGGAGGTATCGACCAGCGGCGCTCCTGTCAGCCGGATGGCCTCGGCGACGTTCGCCGGGTCGAGGCCCCCCGCGAGGCCCCATGCCAGCGGTCCCTTCCAATTCGCGACAAGGCCCCAGTCGAAGCTGAGGCCCATGCCGCCGGGCAGGGCGCCCTTGGGCGTCTTGGCGTCGAAGAGGACAACATCGGCGGCGCCCGCGTAGGCGTTCGCGCGGGTGACGTCGTCGGAGGTGGCGACGGACAAAGCCTTCCATACGGGGATGCCGAAGCGGGCACGCAGCTGCGCGGCGCGTTCGGGCGTCTCGGACCCGTGGAGTTGCAGCGCGTCGAGCTTCGCCGCGCCCACGGCCTCGCCGAGCAGCGCGTCGTCGGCGTCCACGAACAGGCCGACGCGGCCGATCCGGTCCGCCGCGCGCTCCGAAAGCTGCGCCGCCTGCACCGGGCTCACCGCGCGCGGGCTCTTGGAGAAGAACACCAGGCCGATGTGCGCGGCGCGGGCGCGGATGGCCGCTTCCAGCGAAGCGGCGGTGCTGATACCGCAAATCTTGATTGCCGCTGTTGGCATATGCGCGCCTTGCCCTAAGCTGCGGTCCTGCATGAAATGAAGGACGTGAAGTGAATCGGTTGGGCCGCTATCTAATGCCAATCGCAGCCGCGGCAATGCTCGGCGGCTGCAGCGTGAAGGAGTCGATCCAGCAAGCCGACGCCGAAGTGGTCCGCTTCCACCAGGCGCTGGACGCAGGCCGTTCGCAGGCGATCTGGGATGCCACCGGGCCGGACATGCGCAAGGCCACCACACAGAAGCAGTTCGTCGCCCTGCTCGACGCGGTCCATCGCAAGCTGGGCAACGTGAAGTCGAGCAAGCAGGTCGGCTGGAACCGCAACGCCAGCACCAACGGCAGCTTCACCACGACAACCAACGAAACCGTGTTCGAACGCGGTAGTGGAACCGAGCAATTCGTGTTCCGAAAAAGTGAAGCCGACAAGCTCGCGCTCGTCGGCTATCACATTCAATCGAACGAGATGATGGTCAATTGATGGTCGATCACGGCGCCAGTTCGAACTGCACCGTCACATTGACGTTCATCTCCAACTCGCCCGCAGCGACCGGCGGCGGCGCGGCGGCGGCGACCATGTCACGGGCCTCCTTGCGCACGAACATCACCGGCTGCGGCGAATAACCGCCGCTCTCGCTGATCGAGACGATGCGCGCGACCCGCAGGCCCGATGCCTTGGCATAGAGTTCGGCGCGGGCACGGGCGGACTTCATCGCCTCGACACGCGCCTCGTCCATCGCCGCCTCGGGCTGCGAGAGCATGAAGTTCGGGCCGTTGACCTGGTTCGCACCGGCGGTGACGAGCGCGTCGATCACCTTGCCCATGTCCTGCAGCTTGCGCTGGCGGACCGAGACCGAATTGCTCGCACGGTAGCCGACAATGCGCTGCTGGCCGTCGTCCTCGTAAGAGCCATCGGGCAGGCGCTTGGGCTGGGCATAGACCGGATTGACGTTGAGGTTGCTGGTCTGGACATCCTTGTCGGCGATCCCGGCCCGCTTGAGCGCGGCGATCACCTTGGTCATCTGCGCCGAGTTGGCCGAAAGCGCCTCGCTGGCAGTCGTGCCCTGCGTGGTCACACCGGCGCTGTAGTTCGCCATGTCGGGCTCGCGCGTGGACGAACCTTCGGCGGTGACGGTGAGCATCGTGTGCCCCGCCTCGATGGCGGGAGCAGGGGCCTGCTGGGCGAAGGCGGTAGGGGCGGATGCTGCCATAGCCGTGGCGGCGAGCAGGCTCAGGGTCTTCATAATGGGGTCGCACTCCCGGGGGTTGTTCGGTGGACAACAATCTGGACGGAGCGAGGTTGCGAAGGGCTGAACGGTGAAGTGCGCGAATGTTAAGGTGAGAAGAGGATGAAGCAGGGGTTTACCACCCCTGCACCCCGTGACCCGTCGAGGTCGGGCGCGCAGCATCGTCATGCAATGAGGCTGCGTCGGGAGACCAATAGCCTGCGGCGCAATGTGGACGCGACGCTGCTGCGCGCACAACGATGACAGTAAAAGGGTCTGGGGCGATGGCCCCAGAATCCTCTTTTTCCGTTCTTAAAGAGTAGCCTCGATAGCCTTCGCCGCTGCGAGGGGATCCTCCGCGCGGCTGATCGGCCGTCCGATCACGAGCACGCTGGCGCCTGCATCGCGGGCTTCGCGCGGGGTGACGGTGCGCTTCTGGTCGCCGACTTTGCCGTCTGCCGGGCGCAGGCCGGGGACGACGAAGTAGCCGTCCTTCCACTGCTTGTGCACCGCGCCGACTTCGTGGCCCGAGCAGACGATGCCGTCGAGCCCTGCGGAATGGGCGAGGTCGGCGAGGCGCAGGGCCTGGTCGTAGGGGTTGGCGTTGACGCCGATGGCGGAGAGGTCGTCGCCGTCGAGGCTGGTGAGCACGGTGACGGCCACGACCTTGCAGTTTTCACCGGCGGCGGCCTTGGCGTCTTCCATCATGGCGCGGCCGCCGGCGGCGTGGATGGTGACGATGGAGGGCTGCAGCACATGGATCGCCTGCATGGCGCCGGCGACGGTGTTGGGAATGTCGTGCAGCTTGAGATCGAGGAAGATGGGGAGGCCCACCTTGTGCAGTTCATGGACGCCGTGGTGGCCGTGGGCGCAGAAGAATTCGAGGCCCAGCTTGATCCCGCCGATATGGCCCGAGACCTTGCGCGCCAGCGCTTCTGCGGCGTCGAGGCGAGGGAGGTCGAGGGCGAGGTAGACGGGATTGCGGTTCATGACTTCTCGATTTCCGACGGGGTTTCGATTGGGGTGACGGGCACGGTTTCGTGCGCTTCGGCGAGCGAGGGCATCGAGGTGGCGCGCAGCGAGTTCTCGAGGCTGGCGATGCGGCGGTTGAGCCGCCAGCGCACGGCGCGCAGGTAAGCCCACACCGGCAGCATGCCCAGCCCGAAGAAGAGCAGCGCGACGACGCCGACCGGCCATTCGAAGTGGAAGTAGTTGCCGTCTGCCAGAGGCCAGAAGTTTACCGGCACTTTGGTCCAGTTCATCGCGATGAATGCGACGAGCACGGCGGTGAGCACGACCCATGCGATGGTGCGGATGACCTGCATTGTTCCTCCTGCTTTCCCGGCGATGCTAGGCGTGAATTTTCCGCAAGGGAAGGGATTCCGCCGTCGTCCCGGACTTGATCCGGGACCGCTGGCCGAGAACAACATTGCTCTCGGCCAGGCGCCTTATCGACAGCGCGCATCTAAAGACAGCCAGCGGTCCCGGATCA
>NZ_BAAILP010000092.1:0-2756 GCF_054589055.1 Novosphingobium sp. 11B
TCCCGAACTTGCTCCGGGACCGCCGGCCGTGAACGGCCCACGCCCCGGCAAGGCACATCGCGCGACGCCGCGCCTAAAGATCGCCACCGGTCCCGGAGCAAGTCCGGGACGACGAGCATTGACCGCCCTGGCTTGCCTTATCGCCACGCCAGCGCAGGCCGACACACTGGCCGATGCCCTTGCCACTGCCGATCCGATCACCGTCGAGGGCGCGCTAAAGGCGGGTGCGGATGCGAACGCGCCGTTGCTCTATGGCGAAAGCCCGCTTGCCCGCGCCATCGAGACGCAGGATCCCGCGCTCGTCGCCGCCCTGCTGAAGCATGGCGCGAAGCCGAATGTCATCGATGCCGAAGGCCTCACTCCCCTCTCCCTCGCCTGTGAGCGCGGCAGTACGGCCATCGTCGGGCAATTGCTCGACGCTCGCGCCGATGTACGCAAGCCCGGGCCTGACGGCGTCACCCCGCTCGCGGTCTGCGCGCGCTACTCGGGCGCAGAGACCGTCACGCAGATGCTGGCGAAGGGCGCGAAGGCCGACAGCCTCGATGCGCGCGGACAGACGCCGCTGATGTGGGCCGCCTCCGCCGGGAACCTCGGCGCGATCGCCGCGCTGCTCAAGGCGGGAGCGAAGGTGAACCGGGCCACCGGGGAAGGCTTCACTCCGTTGTTCTTCGCCATCACCAGCGGCTCGGGCGAGGCGACCCGCGCCCTACTCGATGCCGGAGCCGATACAACCCATCGCGGGCCGGAGAACACCAGCGCCCTGCAACTGGCGCTCTACCAGAAGAACTGGCGTGCCGCCGAAATGCTGGCGCCGCTGGACTTCGACCTCGCCGAGCGCGACCGCAACGGCGAACAGCCGCTCCACGGCGCGGCGAAGGGCGGCGACACGGCGCTGATCGACCTGCTGCTGGCGAAAGGCGCGGATGTGAACGGCCTCACCGGCCCTTCGCGGATCACGTGGGTGACGGAGGCGAACTTCGGCATGCCGCCCGCCCCCGTACCGCCCACACCGCCCCTGCTGCTGGCCGCGCAGGCCGGGCAGATAGATGCTATGAAGTGTCTTGTCGCAGGCGGAGCGAACCGCACTTTCGTCGCCGAGAACGGCGTCAACATCGCCCTCGCCGCCGCTTCGGGCCACAGCGCGGCGGCGCTGGAGGAGGCGCTGGCATTGGCCCCCAATGCCAATGTCGCCGACGCGAAAGGCGCCACGCCGCTGCACCTCGTGATCGGCGGCGGCATGCACGACCAACTCGGCGCGATGCTCAAGGTGCTGGCCGCGCACGGCGCGAAACCTACCCTCGCCAATGCGCGCGGCACAACGCCCGCGCAGATGGCCGAAGGCGGACTTGCGACGGTAAAAGCGGTCTACGATCAAGTCTTTGGCCAAACGGCCGCGCCTGTGTTAGCCACCAATCGTCCTTGAATCCCAACAAACCGATCAGGATCGAAAAACCATGACGCTTTCCAACAAGCTCTCGCTTGCCGTACTCGGCGTGTCCGCCGCCGTTCTAACGGTGAGCGCAACCGTCGCCATCGCCGCCTCGCCCGCCGAAACCGCCATCGCCACCCGCCACGCCAACTTCAAGAAGATGGGCGGCGCCATGAAGGTCCTCAAGGACCAGCTCGCCAGCGGCTCGATCGACAAGGCCCAGGCCGTCGCCGCCGCCAAGACGCTGGCTGCCACCGGCCGCGCGCAGATTGGCCTGTTCCCTAACGGCTCGGGCCCGTCTTCCGGGGTGAAGACCGAAGCCCTGCCCGCGATCTGGACCAACCGCGCCGCCTTCGACGACGCCATGAAGACCTATATCGCCCAAGCCGACAAGCTGGTCGCCGTCGCGGGCACCGGCAATGCCGCGGCCATCGGCGCGCAGTTCAAGGCCGTCGGCGGCGCCTGCGGCTCGTGCCACAAGCAGTTCCGCGCCGACGACTGAGGATACGCATGACTCGCTCCACTACACCCGTCTGGGACCCGACCATCCGCCTGTTCCACTGGCTGCTGGTCGCGCTCATCGCCTTTTCGTGGTGGAGCGGGGAACAGCATGATCTCGAACGCCATCGCCTGTCGGGCTATGGTATCCTCGCGCTGCTGGTGTTCCGCGTCTACTGGGGCTTCTTCGGCCCCCGTACCGCGCGGTTCTCCAGCTTCGTACGCGGGCCGGGTGCGGTCGCGGCCTATTTCAAGGGCCTTGGCCACCGGACGGCGAGCCATGCCGACGGGCACAATCCGCTCGGCGGGTGGAGCGTGGTCGCCATGCTGCTGGCCGTCGGCGCGATGGTGACGGCGGGGCTGTTCGCCAGCGACATCGACATGCTCTACGACGGGCCGCTGGCGACTTACGTGTCGTTCGATCAGTCCTCGGCCGCGTCGGACCTGCATTCGACGATCTTCAACGTGATCCTTGCGCTGGTGGTGCTTCACGTGGTGGCGGTGGTGTTCTACCTTGCGTGGAAGCGCCAGAACCTCGTGCGGCCGATGGTGACCGGCAAGCGCCCGGTTGCTGCGGGAGAAGACGTGGCGGACCTGCGCTGGTCGCCGGTCAAGGCGCTGATCGGCATCGTCATCGCCGTGGCCTTCGCATGGGTAGTCTCGACCGGCTTCCAGTTCGGCAACGCGCCCGCTTACTGAGCCCTCTCTTGCGTCATTGCGAGCGTAGCGAAGCAATCTAGGGCCGCTTAAACCGCCCTGGATTGCTTCGCTACGCTCGCAATGACGATCTGAATCAGGGCGTCGCGTCCTTGTAGCGGTCCCAGTTGCC
>NZ_BAAILP010000092.1:2870-9632 GCF_054589055.1 Novosphingobium sp. 11B
TCGACCACCTTCGAGCCCACGGTGTAGAGGTTCTCCACAGCCGCCTCGAGCCCCGCATAGCCCTCGTTCTCGCGCAGCAGGTAGGTCGCCGCATCGACGCCCGGCGGCGGCATCGTGAAGTTGGAACCGGCGCGCACCACCAGCACGCGGTCACGGTCGGCGCGGCCCACGGCGTCGAGGTAAGTCATCGCCTGCATGACGCCGGTGTCCTCCATCGCCGAAGTTACGAACTCGCCCTGCCCGCCGCTCCAGTAGCGAACCCAGTCGTTGGCCCAGTCGGTCAGCTTCTCACCGTGCCAGAAGGTCATGGCGGAGAGCGTATCACCCTCCAGCACGAAGGGCGCTTCCTGCGCGTGCGGGTAATCGACGAACTTCGCGCGCTCCACGGCGATCGCCGGAGAGTCGGGAAGCTCGATGTTCTTCGTCAGCTCGTAAGCCCACTTCTCGAGGCTGGGATTGACCTGGAACATCTCGCCGCCCGAGGGATCGGGCTTCGTGGTCTTGTCGTTCGGCCCCTTGGTGTGACGGGCGAAGTAGCCGGTCTTCCAGTCGGCCGGGATTTCGCGCGCGTCGATCTCGTGCGCGAGGTCGCCATCGACGACGTAGCGCGCCCAGGCGACCGAGCCGATCGAAGCATCCTCGGGGTCGATGCCCGCGATGCCCGCGACGAGCCAGTAGGCCTGGCTCAGATCGAAACGCGGATCGAGGCCGAGAGCCATCGTCGCCGCCGTCGAGCGCGCGGTGCCGATCCCGGTCACCATGCCGAGCACCTGCGTCTCGGGATTGTAGTAGAGGTCGTGGAACGACTGCGGGAAGGGAATACGCTGGGTCAGGCCGCGGCGCGCCTTCCACAGCTGGAACTCGCCCGCGACGTCGCCCTCGTCCTTGCCGATCTCGAAGAGCGAGACGATCACCACCTTGACCGGCAGCGGATGGTCGCAAGGCGCGCCGGGATCGCAGTCGGCGACGGCGGAAGTCGTGGGTGGCGATGCCGTGGCATCGGCGGCGAACGCCGGGGTGGCCGCAGCGAGCATGGCGCCCGCCATGAGAGTCGCGAGCGTCTGGGAGCGCATGGGTAACCTTTCGATTCAAACCGCAAGAAGGGAGCGCCGGCGATCGCCGACGCTCCCTCTCGGGGCATCAGAACTTGTACGTCAACGAAGCCTGGAAGCTGCGCGGCAGCTCCGGCAGGACGATCGTGGAGCCGAACAGTTCGGTAAAGTTGGCACGGAAGTACTTCTTGTCGGTGACGTTCTTCACGACCAGACGGGCGAGCCACGGGCCGGTCTCGTACGAGATGGCCGCGTCGATCTTGGTGTAAGCGGGCAGCTTCACCGCCTGCGACTGGCCCGAGTAGACCGAGTCCACCTTCACCCCGCTGGCGCTCAGCGCGAGGCCGTTGTCGAAGGCATACGTCGCTGTCAGCGAGTAGAGGTTGGTCGGGATACCGGCACGGCGCGAGTCGCTCTTGCTGGTGATCGGCACGAGGCCGATCGGCTGGCCGCCGAGGTAGAGCGACGGATCGCTGACGTTGACCAGATCCTCGATGCCGAAGAAGCTGAACAGCGTGCCATTGGTCAGCGCGGTCAGGTTGTAGACCTTGGTGCGCGTGTAGCCACCGGTGATCAGCAGGTGCTTGTCCACCGACCAGCGGAACTCGGCTTCCAGGCCCTTGGTCTCGACCGACTGGTTCACCGTGACCGACTGGATGTTGTAGTCGGTGCGCTTCTGCTTGTAGATCGACACCGCCGCATAGAGGCGATCATCGAGCCAGCTTCCCTTCAGGCCGCCTTCGTAGAGCTTGGAGGCCGAGACAAAGGTCTGTCCGGCGATGTCGCCCGGATAGAGTTCAGCACCCTGCCCGGCGATCACGGTCGACTGGCGCGCGATCGTGGCATAGGGGATCAGGCCGTAGGGCAGCTTGTAGTTGGCGCTGGCCGACCACGACCATGCGCCCTTGTTACCGCTGGCGCTGTCGGGAATGCCGTCCGCCCGATTGGATGCGACCTGCGCCGCTTCCATCTTGCCGATGTTGTAGGCCGACTTCGCCTTGAGGTAGTCATAACGGGCACCCACCGTCACATCGAGACCGAAACTGAAGTCGAAGTCCGCCAGCGCGGCGATTGAGTAATCGGTGTAGTGGCCGGTGACATAGTTGGTGTAATCGCAGTCGCACTCGGTCGAGAGCAGGCGATCCGACGCCGGGGTGTAGCCGACGGTCAGGTCGACGCGATGGAAGTATTCGTAGTTGAAATCGTCACCGTGCTTGAAATTGGTGTAGCGGATCGACGGCGATACCTGGAATGCGAACTTGCCGATATCGTTCTCGAACTTGTCCGAGATGACGACCTTGTTCTCGATCGCATAGGAATCGTGGAACTGCGAGAAGCCGTAGGAATTCTCGTTGATGTTGTCGTACGAGTCGAAGAAGAACTGGTTCTTGATCTCGAGATCGCCGGCACCTTTCCAGATCAGGTCGGCGTAAAGCGTACTGCCCTTGTTATCGAGGCGATCGTTCTTCCCGGTCAGCGTCTTGCGGCGGCTGAGCTTGGCGGTGCCCACGTTGGTCAGGTTGAGCGCGCTGTTCGGCGAGCTAGTAAAGCATGCGTCCGTGATCGACGATGCAAACACCCCGCCACCGCAGGCGAAGCCGCCGAAGATCGACATGCCGCCGGGAACCGCCGCGTTGATCTCGCCCTGCGAAATCTGGCCGTCGCCATTGGTGTCGAGCGGCTTTGCCGAGCCGGTAATGTACGTGCCGTTGTCGACGAGGTCCTGCGTCAGGCGGTTCCAGCCGCCGTTCTGCTGGCCCTTGTAGTTCTGGTACATGCCGCCGAATTCGAGGCGCAGGTTGGGCGTCAGGTCGGTGTCGAACGAACCCTGCAGGATCGTCTGACGGGTCGACATGTTGTCGTAGTAGCTGCCCGAATCCTCGACTTCCGCGAACAGGCTGTAGCCGAATTCCTGCGTGCCGATCTTGCCGGGGCCGCGCATTTCGGCCTTGATATCGGCCTTGCGCCAGCTGCCGCCGGTCATGGTGACCTCACCCTCGGGGCTGGCGAGGTAGGAGCCGCCCTGAACGCGCGCCGACTTCGGCACGAAGTTCATGTAGCCGCCGGTCTTCGACGGACCGTAGATCGGCGAGGCCGGGCCGCGCACGATGTCGATGCGCTCGGAGGCGCCGATCGGGGTCGGGTAGTTGCCGGGGTTGTCGAGGCGGCGCATGCCGCGGAAGTAGATTTCGCCCGGAGTACCGCGAATGTCGAGCGCGCCGCCGACGCCGAAGAACGAGTTGGTGAACGTGCCCGGCGACTGCGCGACGAGGTCGTAGATGTCGGTAATGCCGAAGCGTTCCATCTGCTCGGCGCTGATGGTGGAGACCGAACGCGGCGTCTCGGTCACGGTCTTGTCGAAGCCGAAGACGGTGCCGACACCCTCGATCGGCAGAGCGCCGAGCGAACCGGTGACGACGATGTCCTTGCCGTCCTCGGTCGTTTCATCGGCGGCCGCCTGCGCGAAAGCCGGTGTCGTCAGTGCAGTGCAACAAAGCAGCGCGCCCGCGGCCAATACCGTCTTGCGCGCAGTGAAACGGATCATATCCCTCATGGTATGCCCCCTTGATACGGCGGGAACGGTCCTTGCCGCCCGCCGCGTGCTGTTGTGTCCCTCCTCTCCCGCACTTCCCTGTGCAGTTCCCTGTTTACGGTGCGCCGTTGCTTTGACGGCAAGCATCCGCGATCGCGGCGAGGAAATTCAGTCCCCCGCCGCTCCCTGTCTGGCCTTGAACCGGTCGAGCGAGCGCTCGAACCGGTCGAAGTTCATTTCCAGCCGTGCCTGCAGCGTGGCCTTCTCGTTCTTTGCGAGAAATGCCTTACAGGACCCGGCCGTGAAATCCGTCGCGCACGGCGCCACCACTGCCCCGTAGCGGCGGTCCGCCCACAGGCTTGCGCCCGGTGCGAAGGAATATTCGAGGCTGTTGCGCGCCAGTTCCTTGAGGTCAGTGTAATGCAGCCCCTGTTGCTGCACCGCGCGGACATGCTCGTTGGTCATGTCGGAACGCAGCACGCCCTCGTCGTCGGTGGAGAGCATCACCGGCACGCCCATCGAGCGGTAGAGGTGCAGCGGATGGACGCCGCCCTCCACGCCCAAGATCACGGCGTTGCTGGTGAGATTGATCTCCACCCCGATGCCATCGCGCGCCATGCGGGCGAGGGTTTCGGGGGCGTTGACTTCATAGGCAATGTCGACGCCGTGGCCGATGCGCTTGGCACCCGAGGCGACGGCCTTGCCGATATGGTCCTCGAGATCCTTGGGCGGCACCAGCCCGAGCGCCAGTTCGCCCGCGTGCATGGTGACGTTGACCTTGGGATACTTCGCTCCGAGGAAGCGGAACATCGCCATGTGCAGGTCGTAGTCGCGCAAGGCGACCGGATCGTCCTCGGGCATGACGATGTTGACGCCGACGAAGCGCGGGTCCTTGTCCGCCAGCACGAAGCCCGCGAGCATCGAGCGCCACACGACCTGCGGCGGCAACCCGCGCATGGCCGAGTAGATGTAGTGCATCGCCACGCCGCAGCCCGGATCGGCCGCCTTCGTGCCGCAGCCGAGGCGCTTCTTCGCGAAGGCTTCCTCCTCGTCCACTTCCGCGATGGCCGGGGCCACAAGAGCCTGAGCCGCCGGAAGGTCGCGCTTGTAGGCGGCGGCGATCCCATCGACGCCCAGCGGAGCATCGGGCGCGGACAGCATGAATGGCGTCGTGCTGTCCGGATTGTGCATCAGTTCGACGTAGACGAGGTTGTTGCGGCCCGCGCTGGCGAAGGCGTCGGCCAGCCAGCGCGCGTCCTCTCCGTCCGCCGCAGGGCCGAACTTGCGGAAGCTGGAGAAGAACTGGTTGTGGCCGGAGACCAGAGCCGGGCCGATGCCCTTCTGGAAGCCGCGCGTGGAGATCGCGTCGATCAGCTTCGCATAAGTGAACGGGTCCTTCTCGGCCATCGGACCGATCTGGAGTTCGGCGGGACACGGCGCCGGCACGATGCGGGTGATCCCGGCGTCCGCGCACATGCCCTTGGCGGCGGCGACCTTGAGGAAGTCCTCCGCATAGACCGAACCGCCGAGGTGGTTGTGCAGATCGCCGCCCTTGGGCATCGCCTGCAGGAACACGCGCAGCCGCCCGGCATTGCCCGCCATTTCGTCGAGCATGGCAGACGCCGCCGCCTCGTCCGCATGCGCGGCCGGGGCCGCGAGAGGCAAGGCCAGCGTCGTCAGCAAGGTGGAAACGAGGCGCCTCACGGTACGGGGGCCTCCGGCACCGCGTTCTCGTACTTGTCCCAGTGCTTGAGCAGTTCGTGCACGACCGGCGCGCCGACGAGGTAATTCGCCTCGAACGCGGCCTTCTGGCCCGCGCCTTCGTTGGCGACGCTCTCGACCGCCGAGACGCCCGGAGGCGGCATCGAAGGGTTGGAGCCCGTGCGCAGCACCATGACGCGGTTCGCATCGACCAGACCGTTCTTGGCCGCGATCAGGATCGAGCCCTGCTGGATCTGGCTTTCCATGTTGGTCATGGCGAAGCGGCCCTTGCCGCCGGTCCACAGTTTGACCCAATCGCGCGCCCACTGCGTGCGGCTCGGACCATGCCAGTAGCGCAGGCCGCCCAAGGTCTCGCCCATCAGCACGAACGGCGGTTTCTGGGCATTGGGCCAGCCCTGCCAGCGTGCGCGGTCGGCCTTAAGCTCCAGCGAATCGGGGATTTTCACGTCCTTGCTGAGACCATAGGCCCAGTAGGCGAGCCCCTGGTTCAGCTCGGCCGACATCGACAGCTTGCGGGTGTCCGTGAAGCCCGCGAAGTCCTGGGTGGCTCCGGGCAGAGTGTTCGGCTTGTCGGCGCCGATCGCGAACAAGCCATAAGGCCAGTCCTTAGGCACTTCGCGGTCGTCGAACTCCCGCAGCTTGTCGCCGTCGATAACCCAGCGCGACCACGCCGCGCTGCCGACCGAGGCCAGCTGCGGATCGACGCCGGAGATGCCGGTGAACAGCCAGTACGTCTTCGTGAAATCGAAGCGCGGGTCCATCAGCAGCGCGGTCAGCTGGTCAGACACGCTGCCGATCATCGTGTCCGGGCTGCCCCAGACCATACCGTAGAGCCCGTCCGCATTGCGGCGCAGCGGGTGGAGCGTGCCCTTGACCGGGATCACCTCGTCGAGATGCTCGCGCTCGGCCCAGGCCTGGAATTCGCCGGGGGCATCGCCCTTGTCCTCGCCCGGCTCGAACGTGGCGACGACGATGACCTTCACCGGAATCGGCGTGACCTTGGGAATTTCCGGCAAGGTAGGCTCCGCCGCTGCCGCAGCGACGGGCGCAAGCAGGCCCGCTGCTGCGGCAAGCGCCAGCGCACGCAAGGAAGCCCTCAAGGGGCGGCCGGATCGATAAGCAATCATTGTAACTAGAACCCCGAGAACGGGGGGCGCACCCGCGCAGGTTCGGTGGATTCACCCGGCACCGGCGCGCCCCCTTACCAAAAGTGCGGCTCCGGCGACCGACGATCCCCCTGTAGGGAGAGGATCGGGAAATCGCGTTCGTCGGATCGCACCTTCCGGTATTGCTAGCGGTGGTACGGCACAGGAGATAGTGCTAGCAAACGCAATGAATCCCACGGTCCGTTGCAAAAATTAGAGCAGGTCTAAAGTCGCCATGCCCGCCTTTTCCCGTTTTCTGCGCTATTTCATGGTCGTCGGCCGCCACGGTTCGATCCGCAAGGCGGCCGAC
>NZ_BAAILP010000092.1:9756-12228 GCF_054589055.1 Novosphingobium sp. 11B
AGGCGGAGATCGGCACACCCCTGTTCGAGCGCCTGCCCACCGGCCTGCGCCTGACGGCGGCGGGAGAGATCATGATGGCGGCGGGCAACCGCTGGCAGAAGAACATGCAGGACATCCGCGCGCAGATAGAGGACTTGCGCGGGCTCAAACGCGGTCACGTGGACTTCGCCATCATCGACGCGCTGGCCAAGGGCTACATTCCCTCGGTCGTCCGCTCGGTGCAGGAACGGTATCCGGGCATTACCGTCGGCGTGAAGGTCCAGGCCAACGACGAGGTGCGCAAGGCCGTCGCCAGCGGCGAGGTCGATTTCGGCATCCTGTTCGAACCGCACAGCTACCGCGACCTGACGGTACGCGCCTTCGTGGAAGTGGTTCTCGGCTTCATCACGCCGCCGGGGCACCCGCTGGGCGAACTGTCCGAGGCCCGCTTCTCCGCCGCCATCGGCGAGCCGCTGATCGTCCCGGCCGAAGTTCTGGCGATCAGCCAGCAGATCGCCGTCCTCGAAGGCACGACAGGCATGGACATGAGCCGGATCGCGACCTCCGACAACATCCAGATGATCGCCTCGCTGGTGCAGGCCGGGGCGGGCGTGGGTATCCTGTCCTCACTCGACGTGATCACCGAAGTGCAAGCGGGCCAGGTATCCTTCACCCGCATCTCCGACGCGCTGCTGCGGCCGATGACGCTGGCGCTCTGTACCAACTCCGCACGCACCCCTTCCTATGCGGCCAGTCTCGTTCTGTCGGAGATCGAGAACGGGTTCGCGGGCCTCAGCTATGTGGAATCGATGCTCTCGACGGAAGAGAACGACGCATGATGCACCTCACCCGGTTGCCCTTGCGCCATAGTGTCCCTATCGGCACACCTTTCCCGACATCGCCGGACAGGATTCGCTCCGCATGAGCCAGACCGAAGAACCGCAACTGCATTACCTCGAATACTACGAGGACTTCCTCGCCAAAGTCCGCGTGCTCTCGCGCAAGATTCGCGAAGGCGAATGGCAGCCCGAATTCATCATCGGCGTCGGCCGCGGCGGCCTCGTGCCGGCGGTCTACATCTCGCACCAGCTCGAAGTGCCGATGCTGTCGATCGACCACTCGGCCAAGGTTCCCGGCTTTGCCGACGAACTGCTCGGCAAGGTCGCAGGGATGACCGCCGAGGGCAAGCGCCTGCTCTTCGTCGATGACATCAACGACAGCGGCGGCACCATCGAGTACATCCGCAATCTGCTGGGCGACAACGGCTGCGATGCCGAAAACCTGCGCTTCGCGGTGCTGATCAACAACACCCGTTCCAAGGCCGTGGCCGAACTCTACGTCGACGCCATCGACCGTGACGAGGACAAGCGCTGGTTCGTGTTCCCGTGGGAATCGGTCGGCACCAAGGACGCCATCGTCGAGGAAGCGCGCTCGGTCCCCGAGAGGCTTGGCTGATCATGCGGATCTGCGTCTATCTCGGCTCCTCTGCGGGCGTTAATCCCCTGTATCGCGAAGCTGCGCACCAGTTCGGTACGCTGCTGGCCAAGCGCGGCATCGGCCTCGTCTACGGCGGCGGCATGGTCGGCCTGATGGGCGTGGTCGCGGACGCGGCCTGCGCGGCGGGCGGCGAAGTCATCGGCGTCATCCCCGAGGCCCTGCGCGCGCGCGAGCACGACCACCAGGGCATCACCGAGCTTCACGTCGTCAAGACCATGCACGAGCGCAAGGCGATGATGGCCAACCTCTCGGACGGTTTCGTCACCCTGCCCGGCGGCATCGGAACGTTCGAGGAAATGTTCGAGGCGTGGTGCTGGACGCAGCTCGGCTATCACAACAAGCCGGTGGGCCTGCTCGACGTCAACGGGTTCTACTCGGGGCTGGGCCAGTTCATCGACAACGTGGTGGAGGAAGGCTTCCTCCAGCCGCGCCACCGCGCGATGCTGATCGTCGAGAAGGACCCCGAGGCGATGATCGATCGGATCGTCAACTTCGTCCCGCCCGAAAACGAGCACTGGCTCGGCGCGCAGGACGTTTAGAGCCCTATTTACAACAACCCGGACAGGTCATCCCATGTCGGATTGGCCTGTTCTATCAATTCCAGTTTCCACTCTCGCCGCCAGGCCTTCAGCTGCTTCTCGCGCGCGATGGCCTCTTGAATGAAGGCATGCGGCTCGACCAGCACCAGCCGGTCGATGCCGTAGCGCTGGCAAAAACGCGATCCGCGCCCTTCGTGATGCTGGTGCATCCGAACATGAATGTCGTTAGTGACGCCGACATAGAGCACGCCGAAGGGCCGGTTCGCCATGATGTAGCTGAAGCCGCCTTTTTCCATAGCGCGAAGCATGGCCAGGCTGGCGAGTGAGGATCAACCCGGTGGCGAAAGTTTAATCCTCGTCGTCCCGGACTTGATCCGGGACCGCTGGCCATGAACAGCCCACTTCGCTGCACGCGCTGCAAGCTCTCACCTAAAGACAGCCACCGGTCCCGGATCAA
>NZ_BAAILP010000093.1:0-8259 GCF_054589055.1 Novosphingobium sp. 11B
CATTGCGAGCGTAGCGAAGCAATCCACGAACGACCCACGGAACTGGATTGCTTCGCTACGCTCGCAATGACGAAGTATGGTTCAATCTGCCTTTCCCGCAGTCCAGACGATCTCGGTGATAAGCAGGGGGCGCTTCGGTGCCCCTTTTTCGTGCCCGACTTTTTCGCCTACCGAATTTGCCGTTGCGCGGGCAATTGACTTATCTACGCGAGGTTTGACGATCAGGCTCGCGCAGTCCGCGCGGTGCCGTATTGAATGTTCGGGAGTATCGGGGTGGTCGATCGCGACGCTGCAGTGCCGCTCTATTATCAGATCTACCTGCAACTGCGTGACGAGATCCTGAGCGGTCAGCGCCCTTTCGGCAGTTCCATGCCGACCGAGCACGAACTGGCCGAACTCTTCGGCGTCTCGCGGATCACCGCACGCAGGGTGCTCAACGAACTGGCTGAGCAGCGCTATGTCGAGCGCAAGCGGCGGCTGGGCACCACGGTGATCTTCAAGTCGCCCGCCAAGCCGATCGAGGCGGACATAGATCAGGCGATGGACTCGCTGATGGCGCTGGGCAGCGGCACCACCGTCAACGTGATCGAGGTCAACCGCGAGAAGCCCAACCCCACCATCGCCGCAGCCCTGCAGGTCGATGCGGGGCAGGATGTCATCCGTGCGGTGCGCATCCGCTATCTAGACGGGATGCCGATCGGCTACGTCGTCAGCTACGTGCCGGGCGATCTGGCGCCCCTGATCACGCCGGGCAATCTTGCCAAGGGGCCGATCCTGCAATTGCTCGCCAATGCCGGGTACAAGGCGGTCCATGCGGACCAGACCATCGGCGCGCTGCAGGCCGACCCGCAACTGGCGCAGGCGCTGGAGATCGCCCCGCTTGCCGCGCTGCTGCGGATCAGCCGCACCAGCTACGATGCGAACGAGCGGCCCTTCCTGCTGACTTTCGCGCATTACCGCTCGGACAAGTTCACGATCCGGCTCGATCTTCACGGAACCCGCTACGCGGTCAATTGAGCGACCCAATTCGGTCATAGCGCGCTTGCGCACCGATATTGTTATAGTTACGATACAAAAAGCATCATTCAACGCTTGGGGGTATCGTGAAGGCCTATACGATCGGTTCGCAGCAGGGCATCGCCTCGCTGACCGCAGTGACCAGGGACGTGCCGCAGCCCGGTCCCGGTCAGGTTCTCGTCAAGGTGCGCGCGGTGTCGCTCAACCATCGCGACCTGCTCATCGTCTCCAGCAAGTACGGCGCGCCGCGTCCCGAAGACCGCGTGCCGGTGTCGGACGGTGTCGGCGAAGTGGCGGGTCTGGGTGAAGGCGTCGCCGGGGTCGAGATCGGCCAGCGCGTCACCGCGCCGCATTTCGTCAGCTGGACCGACGGTCCGTTCTCGCCCGCTTACTTCGGCCACGACCTTGGCGTGACCCATGACGGCTGGCTGGCCGAGTACGTGCTGGTCCCGGCGCACGCGCTGGTGAAGGTGCCGGATTCGCTGACCGACCGCCAGGTCGCAGCGCTGTCCGGCGCGGCGCTGACCGCGTGGAATGCGATCGTCGAGGTCGGCAAGGTCAAGGCGGGCGACAGCGTGCTCGCGCTCGGCACCGGCGGCGTTTCGATCATGGCGCTGCAGATCGCCCGCATGTGCGGCGCGCGCGTCGCCATCACCTCGTCCAGCGACGAGAAGCTGGAGCAGGCCCGCGCGCTCGGTGCCGACGTGACGGTGAACTATCGTGGCGATGGGGACTGGGACAAGACCGTGTTCGCCGCGCTCGGCAACGGCGCGGACATCGTCGTCGAGACCGGCGGCCTTGCCACGCTGCGCCAGTCGATCGCGGCAGCGGCGCCCAACGGGCGTATCGCCATCATCGGCGCGCTGGGCGGGACCGTCAGCGATCCGCTGCCCAACTTCGGCACGATCATCGGCAAGAACCTCGCCATTCACGGTATCGCTGCGGGCGGCCGCGCGATGCTGCAGCGCCTGGTCAACGCGATCGCGATCAACGGCATGGAGCCGGTGGTCAACAAGGTGTTCGGCTTCGACGAGGCCGCCGATGCCTACGCCTACCTCCACTCGGGCGATCACTTCGGCAAGGTGATGATCCAGGTCGCCTGATGACTCCAGCGACCATGGCCGACCCCGCCGCCCGCCTCGCCGATCATGCGCTGTCCGTCGAGTGGGCGGCGCTGCCCCCCTCGGCGCAGGCGGCGGCCCGTGCTTTCTTGTTCGACAGCCTTGCGGTGGGCGTGGCGGGGTATTCCGCCATCTACGCCGAAGAAATCCGCAAGGCCGCGCAGATCTGGACCGGCGGGGCTGCGGGCGAGGGCATGGTGCTGGGCGCACCGGATCTGCGCCTGCCCGCGCCTTACGCGGCTTACGTCAACGCCTACCAGATCCACTCGCAGGAATACGACTGCGTGCATGAGCCGGCGGTCGCCCACCCGATGGCGACCGTCTGCGCGGCGCTGCTGGCCGAGGCCGGGCGTGCTCCGGCCTCGGGCGAGGATTTTCTTGCCGCCGTGGTCGCCGGGATCGATGTGGTGGCGACGCTGGGCGTGGCGGTGAAGGGGCCGCTGAAGTTCTTCCGCCCGGCGACGGCGGGGATCTTCGGCTGCGTCGCCGCGCTGTCGCGCCTGCGACGGGTAGAGCCGGAAGTCGCCTATCGTGCCTTCGGCCACGCCCTCGCACTGGCGAGCGGAACGATGCAGTCGCACATCGAGGGCAAGCCCACGCTGGCGCTGCAGGTGGCGGCCGCGGCGCGCTCGGCGGTCGAGGCGTTCGACCTTGCGCGCGCCGGGGTGCCCTCGCCCGCAGGCGCGATCGGCGGGCCGTTCGGCTACATGGCGCTGTTCGAGAACGACCCGGTGCTGGAGCCCGAACTCGACAAGCTGGGCAAAATCTGGCGCGTCGAGGAAGTCAGCTGGAAACCGTTCCCCACCGGCCGCGCGGCGCAAGGGGCGATCGTTGCGCTCAAGACGCTGATGGCCGGGCATGGCGTGACGGCGGACAATCTGGAAGCGCTGGAATACCACGCGCCGCCTTTGATTCATCGATTGGTCGGCCGCCGTCCGCAGGCGGACATGACGGTGGCCTATGCGCGGCTGTGCTTCGCGTGGCTCGGCGCGGTGGTTCTGACCGAGGGGGACGTGGGCCTCGATGCCTTTACGCCCGCGCGGCTGGGCGATCCGGTTTTGACGGCGATTGCGGAGAAAATCACCGTCGTTGCGGACGACAACGCCGATCTTGCGGCTTTCGTACCGGCTTTTGCGCATGTGCGGCTGGTGGACGGGCGGTCTTTCCGCGTCGATGTCGCCCGGCAACTCGGCGCGCCGGAGTGGCGTTTGACGCTGGAGCAGCAACTGGAGAAAGCGGGCAAGTGCTTCGCGTTCGGCGGGCTGGATGCGGCGCTGGTGCCACAGCTGCACGCGCTGGTCGGGCGGCTGGATGCGGCCGGGGATGTGGCGCGAGTGCTGGCGGAACTGCTGGGCTAAATGACCCTGCTCCAAAAACTGCCGTCATCCCCGCGAAGGCGGGGACCCATCTGATGAAGGTTCAACAAGCACCGTCAGGAGATGGGGTCCCGCCTTCGCGGGAATGACGAGGATAGAAAAGCACGGTTGCATCCTGCTCGGCCCCGACCGGGAACCGCTCCAACGCAAGCTGGGTGGTTCACGGCCAGCGGTCCCGGATCAAGTCCGGGACGACGGCAGGGTCAATGCGGCTCCTCACCGCCCGAAACGTTCATGCTCTCGCCGGTGATGTAGATCGCCTCGTCCGAGCACAGGAATGCCACCGCAGCGGCAGTGTCCTCAGGCATGCCGGGACGGCCCATCGGGATGCGCGCGGCCATGTTGGCGAGGTATTCCTCCACCGAGATGCCCTGCACCTCAGCGAAATGCTCGTTCTGCCACTTGCCGAGCCCGGTGGTGACGTGGTTCGGGCACACGTTGTTGACGGTGATGCCGTGCGCGCCCAGCTCGATCGAGGCCGAGCGCACCAGCCCGACGAGGCCGTGCTTCGAGGCGGTGTAAGCCTGCGCATGCATGAACCCGGACTTCGCTGCCTGGCTGGCGATGTTGACGACGCGGCCGCCTCTCCCCTGTGCGATCATGATCTCGGCCGCTGCCTGCAGGCCGTACCATGCACCGGTCAGGTTGACGTCGATCACCGCGCGCCATTCGTCGGCGGAGACCTCCATCATCGGCTTCATGATATAGCCGATCCCTGCGTTGTTCACCCAGATGTCGAGCGAGCCGTGGGTGTCCACCGCATGGCCGGCCAGCGCGCGAACCTGTTCGGGATTGCGCACGTCGCAGGGGAAGGTCGAAGCCTTCGGCAGCGATGCGGCGATGGCGTCCATCTCGGCGCTGGACCCGATCATCGAACCCGGCGTCGCCGCGTCGGCGGGGGCGCCGATGTCGGAGATCACCACCGTCGCGCCCTCGGCGGCGAGGCGGCGAGCGATGCCCTCACCAAGCCCGCCCGCACGGCCCGAGCCGGTTACGACCGCGACCTTGCCGTCGAAGCGACCGCTCATGAGCCCAGCTTCTCGGTCATGATGAAGATCGGGTCGGCCCAGTCCTGGAACTCGGCGGCGACCTTGCCCATGGCCTCGGTCGAGGTTTCGTCGCCGAACAGGTCCATGTCCGCCACGTCGATGATCTCGACGTACTGGTAGGGCGCGGTGCCGCCGCCCAGCAGGCCCGCCGTGCGCAGCACCTCGAAATTGGAGACGGACTTCAGGCCGTTCACGGTCGGCAGATCGGTAGTCTCCGCCCAGCGTTCATAATTGGCGACGCTCTTTCCGGCCTTGAGGTTCAGCAGCACGATGATGCGAGTCACGGGTAATCTCCTCCTTGAGGTGAGCCAAGCTACCTGTTATTTGATATAGAAGCATGACATATAACGCGAGGGTTGACCATGTCCAGAAATGACCCGGCTGCCGATTACGATGGCCCGCCCGACTACCGTGTCATCGGCCGTCACGCGCTGTTTCCGCAGACCAGTCATGACGAGATCGAGCGGATCAACTTCCTCGCGCAGATGAATCGCCACCTGGCGGCCAATGTCGTGCCCGGCGTCAAGCAGGCTTACGAGAAGCGGGTCGTGCCTGCGTTTGAAGCCGCCGAAGGCCGCCCGATCGCCAACCGCCACGAAGCGCGCAAGGCACTGCTGGCGGACCCCGCGTTCCAGACCTGGTCGGCGATGCGCCGCATGACGATGGAGCAGCGCCAGCAGGCCGGTCGCTGGACCGCGCTGCGCCAGTCCGAGCAACTGGCCGAGAAGGCCCGCGAACTGACCGAGGGCGACGATCGGCTCAAGCTCGATCCGGCATTGCAGCAGCCGCGTTATGTCTCGGCGGTCGATCATCACTGCATGCCGGGCAGTTATCACACCGAATACTTCCCCGGCGACGTGAGCAATGGCGCGAACTACGATCACGCCGGGTTCGTCACCACCAGCGGGTTGCTCGGCAAGTATTCGGACGGCGGCGGCCATGCCGTCGCGCGCTGGGTGAAGCGCAACCTGCCGGACTTCCAGCCCAGGCAGATCCTGGAGATCGGCGGCACCGTGGGCCATTCCAGCCTGCCGCTGGCGCAGGCTTTCCCCGAGGCGGAGATGACCATCGTGGACCTCGGCGCGCCGGTGCTGCGTTATGGTCTGGGCCGCGCCAAGTCGCTCGGCGTCGACAACGTGCGCTTCGTGCAGGCGAGTGGCGAGGACCTTTCGATCTTCCCCGACGCCAGCTTCGACTGGATCCAGACGACGATGTTCCTGCACGAACTGTCCACCGGATCGCTGCGCCGGATCATGGCCGAGACGCGCCGCCTGCTGAAGCCGGGCGGCATCGTCCTGCACGTCGAGCAGCCGCAGTACGCGCCCGAGATGCCCTTGTTCGAGCAGGCCATGCGCGACTGGGACGCCTACTACAACAACGAGCCGTTCTGGAGCCGGATGCACGAAATGGACCTCGACGCGGAGATGATCGCGGCCGGGTTCGCGCGTGACCAGCTGATCCACGGCGGGGTGACGGCGGTGGTCGACCGCGACCTGTTCCCCGACGCCGCCGACGACGACAAGGAAGACTACGGCCGCAAAGCGGCCTGGCACGTGATCGGAGCAACCGTCTGATGTCCATCGCCGATGCCCTGCGCGGCGCGGGTGCCAAGCCTGCCGGCAAGCGCCCCTATTTCCTCGACGCCGAAGTCGAGCGTGTCCTCGCCATCACTATGTCGATCGCTCAGGAACTGGCGGTAAGCCGCCAGCGCACCGACACGCTCGAACGGCTGCTGCTGGAGAAGGGCGTGATCTCGCAAGGCGAGATCGACGCCTTCGTGCCCGACCGCGCCGCCGCCACCGAGCGTGCGCTGTGGAATCAGGAGTACATCGCCCGCATCCTGCGCATCGTGCAGCAGGAGAACGAGGCGGTCGGGCGCCCGGACGACATCGCCTCGGAAGACGTGGCGGTAGAGGTTGGCGCAGAATCGTGAGTGGCATGGAGTTCGAATTCACCGTCGACGTCCTCGTCATGGGCGGCGGCGCCTGCGGGGCCACCGCTGCGCTGGCGGCCAGCGATGCGGGCGCTGAAGTGCTCCTCGTCGAAGCCGACGCGCGGCCGATGGGCACCACCGGCATGTCGATGGGCGTGTTCTGTGCGGCCGGGACGAAGCAGCAGGCGGCGGCAGGCGAGCAGGATGACGGCGATACTTTCTTCGCCGACATTCTCGCCAAGACGAAAGGCCAGACCGACCCAGAGATCGCGCATGCATTGGCCTATGGCTCCGGCCCGACGCTGGACTGGCTGGTCGGGATTCATGGCGTGCCGCTCGAACTCGATACCGGCTTCCGTCCGGCCTACGGCAACACCCGGATGCGCGTCCACGGCTGGCCGGGCCATGCCGGGCAGGACCTGCTGGAACTGCTGCACCAGAAGGTCGCCGACGCCGGGGTGATGGTGCTCAACCCGGCCAAGGTGGTCGATGTGATCGCCGACGACGAGGGCCGCGTCCTCGGCGTCGAGATCGAACGGCCCGGCGGTGAGCGCGAGCGGGTGGGGTGCAAGGCGCTCGTTATCGCCAGCGGCGGCTTCGCCGGAAACCACGCAATGCTGCGCCAGTACATACCCGAGATGGCTGATGCGCGGAACAACGGTCACGAGGGCAGCCGGGGCGACGGTATCCGCTTTGGGGCATCGCTAGGTGCCGCTATGGGCGACTTGGGTGCCTTCCAAGGTTACGCCATGCTGACCGAGCCGCAAGGTATCAGCGTGCCTCCCGGATTCGTCATCGACGGCGCGATTCTGGTCAATATCAACGGCTTGCGCTTCGTGGACGAGAAGGAGGACATCGCCGGGATGGTCCACCCCGTCATGGCGCAGCCCGGCGGCCACGTCTGGGTGATTTTCGACGAAGAGATCGAGCGCCGCAACGCCTACCAGCCCGACACCAAGGCGCTGACCGAACTCAACGCCGCCCGGCGCGGGGAAAGTGTAGAGGCTCTGGCGCAGCGCATCGGCGTCGATCCGCAGGCGCTGGCCGCCTCGCTCGAAGAGGCCCGTCAGGCGCAGGTCGAAGGGCGTCCGGACGCACAGGGCCGCGTCTGGGGGGACGAGCTTCCGCCCTCGGGCGCGCTGGGTGCGTTCAAGGTCGTCGGCGCGATCTATCATACGCAGGGGGGCTTGCAAATCGACCGTAATGCGCGGGTTCTGCGCGAGGACGGCTCGGCTTTGCCCAACCTTTTCGCGGGTGGCGGCGCGGCGCGAAGCGTCTCGGGGCCGTCGTCCTGGGGCTACCTCCCGGCGATGGGCCTGTGCACCGCCGTGACCCTCGGCAGGCTGTCCGGGGAGGGCGCAGCAGCGATCGCAGCGGGCCGATGATCGCAGAGCGGAGGGTCGCCCTGCGGCTCTTTGCGTGATCAATCCAACCTGACAGCAGTAAATCACGATTAATCACCGGAGCACGACGATGGACCCGCTGAGCGCAACGCTTTCCGAACCGACCGCAACCTCGGCACTGGCCGAACGCCTCGCCGCGATCATCGGGGCCGACAACGTCACTATCGACGAGGCGAAGCGCAAGCTGCACAGCGAGGACGTCTGGTCGCGCGCGGACGACGTCGTCGCGCTGATCGTCGCTCCAGCCACCACCGAGGAACTGGCCGAGGTCGTCAAGGTCATCGGCGATGCGGGCTGCTCGGCCGCGCCGCGCGGCGCGGGGATGAGCTACACTTCGGCCTATGTCCCCGCCAACGACCG
>NZ_BAAILP010000094.1:0-42241 GCF_054589055.1 Novosphingobium sp. 11B
GAAAATAAACCGCCTCAAGGCGATCAAGCGCCAGATGTTCGGGCGCGCTAAAATCGACCTGCTCAAGGCAAGGGTGATGGCGCCAGCATGATACGAAGTGCACGGAATTTGAGTCAGACCCAATTTTGCACGCCGCTCCACAGTCTGCGTGGTCTGTACGACTGGGGAAGACGAAGTCTTCGAGCGATCCACCTCGCAGCTCAAGCCATTTCAAAAGGCTGGCACGAGCATCGTCCATCAACTCGAACTGGACTGGCCTTCCGGTCTTTTGCTGAACTACCGTGGCCCGCGTCCGAATTTTCCGATCACAAACGATGTCGCTGATCCTCATCTTCACTAGGTCGCAGCCACGCAGTTTGCTATCGATCGCGAGATCGAAGAGGGCCCGATCCCGGATGCCTCGATGTTGGTCGAGAAAGAAGCGGACGACCCATATCTGACGGGGCTTGAGCGCACGCTTGGCACCCACTTTTCGTCCAGCGTTCCATGAAACCCGCTCATGCGCGGCGGGAGCGAATTCCGATAATCCCATGACACGTCTCCAATGGCCGTGATGGCCACAGGTAGAACGCGTCAGAACGGATTTCCTCGCTTTGGTCACTCAGCGAGTGATGGCTGGATGAGGCAAAAACAAGAGGTTTTTACCTCAAAAAATGATATGCAGCGAGTTATAAGGGGGCTATTTATTGCTCATGAAGTGGAATTGGCAGCAGCCGGATTGGCCTGAATTTTGTTGGCATAGCGCCTCTTTGGCGGCGTCTGAAGCCCGATTCCTACAGCAGTCCGGAATACTCATCGGATCGGTAAAGCACCTTGTTGACGATGACCGTGCCGCCGTCACCATCGATATCATGACCGGCGAAGCCCTCAAGACGTCCGAGATTGAAGGTGAACTGCTCAACCGCGACAGCGTGCAAAGCTCGCTGCGCCGCCAGTTCGGTCTTGAAGTCGGTGATCGTCGCATCCCGCCGGCCGAGCGCGGCATTGCTGAAATGATGATCGCTCTCTATCGCGACTTTGCCGAACCGCTCACGGATGAGACCCTGTTCGCCTGGCACCGCATGGTCGTCAGTGGGCGACACGACATCGAGGCTGTCGGCAGTTACCGCGAACACGCGGACGCCATGCAGGTCGTCTCAGGTTTCAGCCACGAGCCAAAAGTGCATTTCGAGGCCCCGCCCTCGCAGGACGTGTCACGGGAAATGCAGAGTTTCCTGGCGTGGTTCGCCGCCACATCTCCCGAGGGGACAAGACCGCTGCCGGGCTTGACCCGGGCCGGGATCGCTCACCTTTACTTCGTGTCGATCCATCCCTTTGAGGATGGCAACGGACGCGTGGCTCGTGCGCTAGCCGAGAAAGTGCTGTCACAGGCCATCGGCCAGCCCAGCCTGATTGCCCTTTCACATGTCATCCAGCGCAAGCGGGGCGCCTATTACGACGCGCTGGAAGCGGCCAACAAGCACAACGAAATCACCACTTGGCTAACCTATTTCGCCGAAACCGTGCTGGATGCCCAGACGCACAGCCTTGCCCTGGTCGACTTTCTTATCACCAAGACGCAATTCTACGACCGCTTCCGGGACCGGCTCAACGAGCGGCAAGCGCGCACCATTGCCCGGATGTTCCGCGAAGGGTTGGACGGCTTCATCGGGGGGCTGAGCGCGGCAAATTACATCACCATCACCGGCACCTCTCGTGCGACTGCAACCCGCGATTTGCACGAGTTGGTTGATATGGGCGCACTGAGGCAGACCGGCGTGCTGAAATCCACCCGCTACTATCTCGACTTGGGCCGGTAGCGGGCTACGACCCTTTTCGGCCGTTCAGCCAAGGATTTTCTGTTCTCAAGTGCGGACCGGCAGCTTTTCTGGCTTGAATCAATTGAGATGGCCCCTTTCCCAGTTTGGATAGGGCCCAAGACTGAAGAGCAAGAGCCCGCACACAAGCGGCAAGACGGCGCCTGCCATCAGGAGAGGCGTGTAGCTGCCATATAGGTCGTGCAAAATACCGGCCATGAGCGGCCCCGCTCCGGACGCCAGTGCGATCGCGCTGGTCATCGCACCGAATATGGCGCCGAAATTCCTAAGCCCGCCGTAGCGAGCGGTGAGATATCCACACAGTTGGATCTTGGTTCCACCCGCATAGCCTCCGACTACCATTGCCACGAGAATCAAACCGGGCGAGCGAAGCGGCTCGAGCAGGAGAAGGTAGGCGAACCCGGCTGCCATAAAGGTGACGCCACCAACCCACCGCCCGTGAACCCGATCAATCAGCCAGCCGGTGACAATTTTGCCCGCGATGGCCGCGACACCGAATAAGCTGAGCAGCCACGCTGCGCGCTCGCGGGCGATACCTGCTTCTACGAGAATGGGGAACTGGTGGACAGAGATTGCGATCGTGACCGCCAGCAGCAGCACCGTCGATATGGCGATGCGCCACAGCCACGTATCGCGCCACGCCTCACCTATAGACAGGCCAGTGACCACCGCGACATCCGAGGCATATGCGCCGGATTCCACTGACGCCAGCCGACGCTGGTCGCGCGCATCAAACAGGAAGAGCCAGGACAGAACAAACGCGACCGCGCCCCATCCCGCGCCAAGATAGACGAAGGCCGCGCGCCAGCCGAAGTTATCGATCAGCACATTCGCCAGGGGCGGCACGATGATCTGCGCTATTGCCGTACCCGCAAGGGTCAGGCCAAGCGCCAAGCCACGGCCCGCTGTGAAAACGCTGGCGACCGCGACGGACCAGACGTTCGACTGGATCAGCAGAGAGACGACGCCCCAAGCAAGCCAGAGGACCATCCACTGGACGAACGACCCGTCGGCGAGCCCGAAGGCCGTCACTGCGATTGCGGTCAGGACTATGCCAGGTAAGGCTACGCGTCTGCTTCCCGCCCGGTCCACTAACGCGCCCAGGAACGGCGAGGCCACCATCGAAATAACGGCCGACACGGCGATGCCGGCTGACAACTGAGTCCGGCCCCAGCCGAAGTCCTTGGACAGCGGCTCCATGAAGACGCCCACCGCCGGCGTCATGATTGACATAAAGCAGAATCCGAGTGCGGCGGCGACGACGACGGTCCAATGAGCCCTCCACTCACCGGCAGCGGCTGATGGGACCTCGATCATCATAATTCCTTCACGGTCGGGCGCCTAGCTGCGCGCGTAGACACCCAGCGAGGCGATCCTGCCCGCGGCGTCGAAGCGATAGTGGTTGGCTGTGTTCCGCACGGTCCCGTCGGACAGCTGCGCGGCAATCTCCACCGCGATGCCTTCGGCGCCGGAGAAACGGGCGCCGGGCGTTGGGAACGGCGAGCCGGACGAGAAGACGCTGAGGTGCAGCGCCCGGATGTCCTGCTTGCCAGCAAAGCTCTTGCCGTTTGGCAGGGTGAAGGTCGCGTCGTCAGCGTATAACGCCATCAGCGCGTCGATGTCCTTCGCACGAACCGCCTCAAAGTATCTGTCGACCGTGCTATGCGGATCCAGCGGAGTTTCACCACCGTCGGCCTCCGTTGCGGCACGGCGAATGCGGGCCAGCATCAGGTCGCAGGACGCGATCAGTCCGGACAGCGCCTGCGTCTCGTGGACAGGAAGGTGACGGCAGTGATCGACATCCTTCTTGAGGAGATCGTGTAGGCCTGCAAAAGTGCTCGGCGCGCCCATGCCGGTGCGCGGCTGAACCATGCGCGGCCCGACGCCCAATGCGAAGCTTTGCGCGGAGCCCGCCATGAAAGCGTCGATGAGTAGCTGCCGGTCAAACCCCATATCGACGCCGACGTCGACGATCGCTGCCGACATCCCGTAGTTTGCAATCGAAATGAGGTTGTTGAGGAGCTTGCCCTCCTGCCCTTTGCCAACAGGCCCCAGCTGGGATAGCTTCTGGCTGATTGCCTCCAGCCATGGGCGAGCACGCTCGAGATCCGCATCCTCGGCTCCGACAAAAAGCGAAAGTTTGCCTTCGATGGCTGCGGGGCCGCCACCTGAGACGCCGACGTCGACGAAACCGACGCCATACTCCTTCGCCTTGGCAGCGAGCTTCTGGGCCAGTGCCGGCGAGACGGTCGAGTGGAGAATGACGATGCCATTCTCCCCCAGCGCCTCGAAGAGCCGTCCGTCCCCAGCCAGGCCCTCCAATTGCGCGTCGGTTCGCACACAGATGCCTAGTATCTCCGCCTTCTTGGCAGTGGCGATAGGGTCGCTTTCGCGCGCAGTGCCGGCCTCGTCGAATGCGGCGAGCATCTCCTCGGAGACGTCGCAACCGATCACTTCAAAGCCTGCGCGCGCCAGCCGCCGCGCGATGGGAGCCCCCATGCTTCCGAGACCAATGAACCCGACAGGCATAACCGTTCCTCTCTTAGCGATGTCCAGACCATCCCAAAAATCGTTATCTTTAATAGATTTTTTACGTGAAACCGCTGCTTACACCCATTTAAGTGCCATAAAAATCGCTATATTAAACTCACTGCTGGACGGATGCGACTTGGGACATGGCCAGCACACCTGAAGGAGGTTTGATGTAAATGGTCGGTAGAGCCTCTTCCGAAGGGCTGGTTGCAATGGCGGTGACCGCTATTCGCGAAATGATTCTCGCGCGTGAACCGGGTGTGCAAATCGGTTCTTTGCCGGAAATCGCTGCCACCCTTGAGGTTGGCATCGAGACAGTCCGGCAGGCTTCCCGTTTGCTGGAACATGAGGGGTTTTTGACGGTCCGTCGCGGCAACCGCGGTGGTCTTTTCGGTGCTCGGCCTGGTTCGATCGCGCTTGGCCGCGTGGTATCCGGCTTCCTGCGGGAAAGTCAGTCGCATGAGCGAGAAGCAATCGCGATCATGACGCTCCTCGATTGTGACCTGGTCGCTGCCGCTGCGCTATCCACGAACGAGGTCCTGCGGGAGAAGCTTCGCGACCACGCCACCCGTATAGACGAATGCGATACAGCCGAGCAGCGCGCGGCTTTCGTTCAGGAGATGCACGACATCCTCTTCAAAATGGTGGATCGGCCGCTCATGGAGATGATGGTCCGGATGAGCATGCAGCACTACACCACCCGAACTGGCAACTCGATATATGAGAGCAAAGAAGACGTCGAACGCTGGAAGGAGGAAAGGCACGGGATCGTCTATGCCATCCTGCGCCGGGATGCTGAACTCGCACGGTTCGAGGCTCAGCGGCGGCGAGACTATGTTTTGCAGCGCGTAGCGATTGCCGAGGCTTCAGTATAAACGTCGTCAGCGCGCTAATCGCGAAAGCCTAGGTAAAGGGTCAACGGCGTCCCCCAACCAATGCTTTCGATTTCAAAGTCGACCCTTTGTCGCCATTCAGCTGCCAATTTTCCGTTCCTAGGTGCGGTCCGTCCGCTAACCGGCAGGTCGCGACCAATGCACGAACATGACGTAATCGCGGGAGCGCCGGCCATGGGCAACGGGCTCGAGATTACTGGAAGGTTGGTTGCCCCCCGCTAGATGAAGAACGGGCTCACGATTTTGGACCGGGCCCAGCATCAGATGGAGGACAACCGTGGACCAGCATATAGGACTCGATGTTTCCCTGAAAGACACTTCGATTTCGGTTCGTCAGGATGGCAAGCGCGTTTGGCGTGGCAAGTGCCCGTCGGATCCGAAGCTGCTCGCAGAAGTGATCCGCAAACGCGCGCCGAATGCAAAGCGCGTGGTGTTCGAGACAGGGCCTCTTTCGCTTAAGGCCTGGGGAGATATTCGGCTTCGCGTGGCAGAGTTGACCAAGCAGCTGGTTGTTATGGCTGGCACGGATCAACGCTGTCGCCTACTCACCTCAGTACCTGGCGTGGGTACGGTCACTGCCACGGCCTTTGCAGCAGCAGTGGAGGATTCGATCAACTTCAAGAACTCGCGCGCGGTGGGCGCCTGGGTCGGGCTGACCCCGAAGCGATATCAGTCAGGCGAGGTTGACTATGAAGGTCACATCTCGCGTCGTGGAGACGCTAAGCTACGGACGTTGTTGTACGAGGCGGCCTCGGTAATTTTGAACAGGTCGTCGGAGACCAGCGCGTTGCGAACATGGGCACTCGCGCTGAAAGAGCGTTTGGGATTCAAGCGGGCCGCTGTCGCCCTTGCGCGCAAACTGGCGGTAATCATGCACTCGATGCTGAAGACGGGTGAGCTGTTTGATCCAAATGCCGGAGCCACTGCTCCGGCCTGACCAATATGAGGAAGGACGCCGGAACCAGCATCATCTATCGTTTCCTCAGTTAGCCCCCGTTCGGGGCGTACCGAGCCGTCCCTGCCGGGACGCGGTTGGGATCATTCCGCGAAGCGGGAAGCAACTGCCCCTTTTGAGCAGATTGCGTCACGAACATAGGAAGATCTCGACTACGGAACCCATCCTGCGGCGATCAGATTTGTGTCGACCGCGTAGACGACCCTGTACCCGGCACACGCGGCGCATCTTTATGAACGATCAATTCGTTGGACTTGACCGAGGGGCGATTAGACGACCCGCTCCGCGGGAGGGTCGCTTGGGGTGACGTAGCGTAGTATTTGTGAGGCTTTCGGCGGGGCGGCGTCGCCCGCCGACGGTGGAGTTCCTTCAACGGAGAGGAACTTACCATGGATGCTATCACGACTGCTGCCCCGACCCATTCGCTGCGTGAGCGGATGCTGCAGGACATGACGATGCGTGGCTTCGGGGCGCACACGCAGAATGACTATATCCGACATGTCCGGAACTTCGCCGCGTTTCTCGGCCGCCCCCCGGACACGGCCACGGTGGAAGACCTGCGGCGTTATCAGGTTGACCAGCACGAGCGCGCCGTTGGTCCAGCCACGATCAATGGCGCGGTATCGGCACTGCGGTTCTTCTTCGGGATAACCCTCAGGCGGCCGGAGATGGCCCTAGCGCTGGTCGTCGTTCGCTTCACACCCAAGCTGCGTGTGGTCTTGAGCGTCGAGGAGACAGCGCGGCTGCTCGAGGCTGCGCCAGGCATCAAGTACAAGGCGGCCCTCAGCGTGGCCTATGGCGCGGGCCTGCGGGTTTCGGAGGTTGCCCACCTCAAGGTCGATGACATCGACAGCACCCGGATGATGATCCGCGTCGAGCAGGGCAAGGGACGCAAGGACCGCAACGCCATGCTTTCACCCCATCTGCTGGACTTGCTCCGTCAATGGTGGCGCGAAGGCAAGCGGCGCGGAGTGATGCTACCTCATGGCTGGCTGTTCCCCGGCCGCAGTGGCACGGATCCGGTCTCGGCTCGCCAGTTGCACCGCGTCGTGCAGGAAGCGGCCGAGCGCGCCGAGATCCACAAGCGGGTAAGCCCGCATACACTGCGCCACTCGTTCGCCACTCACCTGCTCGAGCAAGGCGTCGATATCCGGGTCATCCAGGTGCTGCTGGGACACGTGAACATCAACACGACCGGCATCTATACCCAGGTCTCGAGCAAGACGATGCGGGCAGTGGCCAGCCCGCTCGACCAGATCGTGGCCGTGATGGAAGGCAGGGCACCTCCCGGTTGAGCCGGTGCGCACCTCACTCGAGGTCGCCGATATCTTCCGGAGCAGCGGGCCGGCCTATCGCGCGGCCCATGCCGGGCATCTCAGCCTCGGCCAGCTCAAGGTCATGACGGCCATCGAGAACTGCCGCACCGCCGCGCTGGGCGGTCACGTCGAGGCCTGCGACGACTGCGGGCACTGGCGGGTCGCCTATAACTCGTGCCGCAACCGGCACTGCCCCAAGTGCCAAGGCGCCGCCGCGCGCACCTGGCTGGCCGCGCGCGAGGCTGACCTGTTGCCGGTTGGCTACTTCCACGTCGTGTTCACCCTGCCTAACGAGGTCGCAGACATCGCCTTCCAGAACAAGGCGGTGGTCTATGACCTGCTGTTCCGCGCAGCCGCGGACACGATGCTGATCATCGCCGCCGATCCCAAGCACCTTGGCGCGCGGATCGGCATCACCGCCGTGCTGCACACATGGGGATCGGCACTGACCCACCATCCGCACGTGCACATGATCGTGCCTGGCGGTGGCATCGCGCGCGACGGCACGCGCTGGATCTCGTCGCGCCCCGCATTCCTGCTGCCGGTGCGCGTGCTGGGCGCCTTGTTCCGCCGTCTGTTCGTCACCCGTCTGCTGGCGCTGTTTGACGCCGGCAAGCTGGGCTTCTTCGGCGCTCAGGCTCATCTTGCCGCCCGCAAGGCGTTCCTGCAGCATCTCTCGCCGATCCGGAAGAAGCGCTGGGTGGTCTATGCCAAGCCACCCTTTGCCGGGCCGCAGGCGGTGCTGGCCTATCTCTCGCGCTACACGCACCGGGTTGCCATCTCGAACCGACGGCTCATCACCTTCGACGAGACCGGTGTGACGTTCCGCTACAAGGACTATCGCCGCCCTGCTGCTGAACGCCAGCAGGTCATGACGCTGGCGACGGACGAGTTCATCCGCCGCTTCCTGATCCACGTTCTGCCGCGCGGCTTCCACCGCATCCGGCATTACGGCCTGCTCGCCAGTTCGACCCACAAGGATACCATGGCACTGGCCCGCAGACTGCTGGGCGTTACTGTACCGGTCGAGGAGCCCGAACCCGACGAACCTCCCGACCATCGCCCGCCATGCCCATGTTGCGGCGGGCACATGACCATAATCGAGGCCTTCGCCCGCTGGTGCCAGCCCCGCGCGCCGCCATCATCGGCATCGCCAATCCGGGGGAATGCGCCATGATCCGGCATGGCTCAGGCTGCACGACGGTCGCGCCCATGGCGTCCTGGCCGATGACCCAGTGCATGCCCATTCCGGAATCGAGCCCAGCGCAGGGCACACCGACCAGCAAAACCACCACCGTCCGCACTCTGATGCCGCACAAAGTCACGTTGATCCGGCCAGAACCGACACTTGCGGATCAGCGTCGCTTACCCGTCCGAACCACCCCAAAGCCGCTTTACCCATAGACCAGCGCGTGGGGCCCGCGGGTTCCTGCACTGGAGGCTTTCGTACGCAAGCGCCCGAAACCCTTCACAACTCAGGTCATTCCGTAAGCTGGCCTTGAACGCCCCCTTTTGCCAAAACCCGCCATAGGCCAGAAAAAATCTTCACGCAGTTCGAACCGCAGTCACTCGGTTGCCATTCTTTCTAAGGCTTCTGGCAGGCCTGGAAGCTGGCCACTTCCAGTAAAGCCCTGAACAGGAAGTGGTGCTGTCCCTACATCCAGGCCAAGAAGCTCCGCTATCCCATAGATCGTACGTAGGCTTCCATAAGTCTCGAACAAACTCCACATCGGCGTGCAGAGTGCTTGCAATCTAGCCGTCTCCTCAACGTCGCCCGCCATGGCCGCACGCGTCAGGCGAACTGACGGCACTGGTAAAACGCCAGCTATGACGCTGTGCCACGCATCGCCCCCCCCCAGAAAAGCCGGAGCAGCACACCAGTCGCCGCTGTAGCCGATCCTGAAGCCATTAGGCACGCGCTCACGAAGCTGGCCGATCTCCGTTGCATAACCTGCACGGTCCAGCGGCGGCATCTTCACCGCTGCGACGCCCGAAACACGGGAAAGTTCGGCAATCAGGTCGTGGGAAAATTCGAAATTCGTCGTACCCGGATTGTTGTAGATACAGAGCGGCAATCCGGTCGATCCGGCAACAGCCTTGAAGTGGTCGGACACCTCCCGGTCCGACAGCTTCGCGTAGGACATCGGCGCGAGCAGCAGGCCATTGGCTCCAGCGCGTTCTGCCGCTGCCGCGAGTTCGCACGCCCAGCTTGTGCGTAAGGCTCCGACACCGACGACAACAGGCACACGTCCTCCAACAGCCTCAACGGCAGCTGCGACGGCTCGGTTCCGTTGGTCCCGGTCCAGATAGGCGTATATGCCAGTGCTCCCGAGGACGCTGATAGAGTCTACGCCCGAATTGGCGAGGCGATCGACGAGGGCTGCAAAGGCTTCGGTATCAACGACGCCATCTTCGTCTGCCGGTGTTGGCGGAAATGCGGACAGCCCTGAGAAGAGTCTCATGAATGATGATCCATCTGACTAGCGGGATAGTAATAGGCGCAGACCTGCACCCGCAAATGTCAGCGCGAGCGCTCCTTCAATCCATCGCCGGTTGCGGGCATAGCCATGCGCCATCGTCGCGGTGGAAAATAGTACGGCATAGCCGAAGAAGATTAGCGCCCCGAGCAGGACGCAGCCGCCAAACGCAGCAGCAAGTTGCGCGGTCGAGGGGTTGGGTCCTATCCCCAGCGACATGAGCCCCAACCAAGATAGAACAGCCTTCGGATTACCCATGTGCATGAGTGCCCCGCGACGGAACTGTGTCGACTTGCTCGCCTCAGCGACAGCTATCGCTGACATGCCCGGCTCGGCCGAACTTGCCGAGCGCGCAGCGCGAACGGCAAGCCACAGAAGGTACAGCCCACCCATTGACTTTAAAATCGTAAAGGCCTGACCGTAGCGCAGGAGCAAAGCGGCAAGGCCGGATACCGCAATCAAACCCCAGGCAAATGAGATTGTCACCACTCCGGCAGCCATGGCCATGGCCGATCCTCGACCTTTCTCCATTGCGGCGGACATGATCGCCAGATTGCTCGGTCCGGGGCTCCCGGCAACAAGAATGTAGGCACCGTAAACAAGGCAAAGATCGCTTGCCATCCTATGCTGTAGCGAAGAGCTTCGTGCCGACGACACCCACGATCACGAGCGAGATGAAGGCAATCTGCGCAGGGTTCAATCGCTCGTCGAACAGGACCACCCCCATGACCGCGACGCCGACCGCACCAAGCCCGGTCCAGACCGCATAAGCAGTGCCCGCGGGAAGCGTACGCATTGCGATTGCGAGCAATCCCATGTTGACGAAATTCAGGATGATCGGGACCGAAGCACCAGTCCATGTGCCGTTGGTCGCAGCCCACTTAATGCTCAGCGCCCACGCAATCTCAGTGATGACTGCTATCCCAAGGATGATCCAAGCCATCAATTATCGTCCCATTTTGAAATGAGGAGACGATGGTCCACGGTCAGGTGCCTTCCAGGGAGCAGCATAATGATGCTTCACCAAAATTTCGAACACGGCCAAAAGCTGCTTCCAGAAGACTAGTGCGCGAGGACGACGCGCATGGCCCCACGTGAGTTGGGTCATAGAATGATCCTTCCAATAAGAGATGCTGCTAACGCCAACATTACGACGCCAACAATCGCATCGAGAACCTTCCAAGCTGCTGGCCTCGAGAAGATCGGCGTTAGGATGCGGGCACCGTATCCGAGTGCCGCGAACCAGCTAATGCTGGCGGTCGCTGCGCCTACCACAAAGACAGGACGCAATTCGGTTGGCTGCGCTGAGCCAGCAGCGCCCATCAGCAGGACAGTGTCCAGATAGACGTGCGGATTGAGGAATGTGAATGCTGCCGTCGCGGCCAGCGCGCTTCCAAGGGTGATACGCCCCTGGGCGGTGATGGACATCGCTTCCGGAGAAATCATTCGCTGAAACGCCTTGACGCCGTACCAAGCCAGGAAGGCCGCGCCACCGATGGTTAGGACCAAGGTCAGTTGTGGCATAGCGCCTAAGAGCGCCCCGACGCCTCCGACGCCTGCAGCGATCAGTATCGCGTCGGCGCATCCGCAGAATAGAACGATAGGGCCGACATGCTCGCGCTTCAGGCCTTGGCGCAGAACGAAAAGGTTCTGCGCGCCAATGGCCATGATCAGAGCCGCCGACATGGCGAAACCAGTGACAAAAGTGGGCAGGGTGTGCATGGGCGGCATATGCTGCTCACACACGATGCAGGAAAACTTGTTCTTCTAACGCTGGTGAAGCATAGCTAATCCATGCTTGATTACCCCGCTCTTGCTGCTGTCTCGGCCGTCGTACGTGAAGGAACTTTCGAACGGGCGGCCGACCGGCTCGGTGTGACGCCATCCGCGGTGTCCCAGCGGATCCGCGCGCTTGAGGAACGACTGGGTAGTATCGTCATCGTTCGAGGGCAGCCATGCCTGCCTACCGATCTTGGCCGCAAGCTCTGCGCCCATGTCGACCAGGTGCAGCTTCTGGAAGCGGATCTAGCGCCCGTTCTGTCGTTCACGGGGGATCGAGTGGGCGCCCCCGTCACGCTGAAAGTGGCAGTTAACTCAGATAGCATTGCCACATGGTTTCCCGAGGCGGCTGCCAAATTCTCCCGTGACACTGGCTATCTTCTGGAGTTCATCATCGAGGACGAGGCCCACACGGCGGACCGGCTTCGTTCAGGTGAAGTCATTGCCGCTGTCTCGGCAGATCCTGGCACCGTCCAAGGATGTAAGACGATCGAACTGGGCAGCCTGCAATATCTGGCTTGCTGCAGTCCGGAGTTCGCGCAGGAGCACTTCCCAAACGGTGTTTCGGAAAATGCCCTGCGTCATGCACCGTGCCTGCGTTTTGAGCGCAGGGACGGCTTGCAGGCGCGTTGGGTGAGAGAAACGCACGGTATCGAACTAGATGCGCCGATGCATTGGGTGCCATCGACCTTTGGCTTCCTGAACTTCGGGCTTGCGGGCATGGCCTGGGGCATGCACCCGGCGATGATAGCGATGCCTCGAATAGCAGAGGGCCTGCTCATCGAACTGACGCCTGACACGCCCCTGAACGTAACATTATACTGGACCGTCACGCGGTTACACGCATCCGCGCTTCGAACATTCACCGATGCCGTGCGCAGCACGGCGAAGGCGCGGTTGTTTCAGGCCTGATGACCTAGTCGCAATGATTCAGATCATTAAGAAATCAAGCGGCGTATCGCTACGCGCACTCACGGGCGCAGCTAAACCCGGCGAGTTGATCCCACTTTGTTGATCGGGAACTTAGACGGCAGGATTTGTCGCATGCTGTCGTTCAGAAGTTGCTTCCGTACTGACCGCTTTGTCCCAGATCCCGCCGATTTCGACCCTTCCCAGTCGCTCAACACCCAAATGTCAGGCCCCATGTGCAGACTGTCCGCTTCGCCATCTCACATGCGTAAAATGGCCATTAAAAGAACTGGCGGGTTCAGTTCGTGGACAGAAAATAGCCGTCTCTTCTAGCTAACGTACAGCGAGGTCGGCTACCGCCCAAGTGTGGCTGACGTTACGTCGAGTTTCGGCGTTGCATGTCGTAAGGTCAAAAGCGGCTGGTCAAGAGCAAGATGAACGCAGAAACGATCATCTTTCAGACTAGGCAATAGTAGGCGGACCTCATCGACATCGTTGATGCAACGGCAGACGGCTCAAAAAGATAGCCCGCTGCGCCATGATCATCCGGTAGCGCCACATCACCCATGTATTGGCCGATAGTGTGAGCGCGGCTCCTTCCGAAGTTGAGCCGATAAGACTAGTTGCCGATTGACGAATCCTTCAGTCCGCAAAAAGGTCCTTCAACGGCACGCCCGCGTCGGCGAGGCACCCCACGTCAGGCGTCGCGCCCGCTTCCACCAGCTTGCGGCCCTGCACGTAGTCCTTGACCATGTTCACGCAGTCCAGCGCCACGACCTTGCCCTGCTTGAGATAAACCACCGAGAAGCTGCGCCCCTCGACGTCGCCGCGCGTCACCGTCTGGTCGAAGCCCATGTTGATCCCGGCCGTCTGCAACTTGAGATCATACTGGTTCGACCAGAACCAAGGGAACGCCTTGTACGGCTTCTCATCCCCGCAGATCGCCTTGGCCACGCACGTCGCCATGTCGTTGGCGTTCTGCACCGATTCGACGCGCATCATCGTGCCGCCCGCATAATCGCAGGCAAACGCCGCGCAGTCGCCGATCGCATAGATGTCCGGCAGCGAGGTGCGGCAGAACTCGTCGACGTCCACGCCGTTCGCGCCCGAGGCGCCCGCCAGGATCAGCGGACCGACGGCGGGCACGATGCCGATGCCGACGATCACCGCCTCGGCGGGGATCACCTCGCCATCGACCAGCTTCACGCCGGTGACACGGTGCCCGTCGCCCTCAAGACATTCGACCGCAACGCCGGTGCGCAGGTCCACCCCGTGATCGCGGTGCTCCTTCTGGTAGAACTCGGACAGTTCCTCGCCCGCGACGCGAGCCAGCACGCGCGGCAGGGCTTCGAGCAGCACCACGCTGAGCCCCATCTTCGACAGCACCGCCGCCGCTTCCAGCCCGATGTAGCCGCCGCCGATGACGACGATGTTCTTCGTGCCCGCATCGACCTCGGCCATCAGCGTGTCGCAGTCCTCGCGGGTGCGCACCGCGTGGACGCCCGCAAGCTCGGCGCCGCCGCACGACAGGCGCCGCGGATCGCCGCCGGTCGCCCAGACCAGCTTGCCGTAGCCAAAGGTCGTGCCGTTCGAGAGCGTCAGTTCCTTCGCCTCGGCGTCCACCTTGGTGACTTCGGTGGAGAGCCTGAAGGTCACCTCCTTCTCAGCCCAGAACGTCGGCGGGCGGATGTAGAGCCGGTCGAAGGTCTTCTCGCGCGCGAAGTATTCCTTCGAAAGCGGCGGGCGCTCGTAAGGATGCTCCGGCTCGCGGCCGATGACGGTGATGGTTCCGGTGAACCCGTTCTGGCGCAGGGCGAGCGCACACTGCGCTCCCCCATGTCCCGCTCCCACGATGACGCCGTCGGCTCTGCCCTTGCCGTTCGTCTTAAGGCCCGCCACCGTGTCTTGCAAATTGCTTCCCACGTTATCGCCCGACGATCGAGTTTGTGAAATAGTCAGAGGCCGACCGACGACGTATCACCAGCTTGCGTTCCAACAGTTCGCGTTCGGCGGAGCAAACAGTCGCCTCGTTGAAACGCCCCAATAACTTCAGATCACCGTAGACATGTGTGGCGAGCAACCCGAAAATACGCACGATCTCGGCATGGCTATAACCGCTGGAGGGGACTGCAGCTTCATAGCGCATCGCTGCCCCCTCCGGGTCGCGGGCAATCTGCCGGATCACCTGCAGGGTCGCACGCACGAACCTGCGCAGGACCATCGGCTTCGCCGCGATCGTGGTTTCCGACGCCATGATCGCCTGCGCCATCGCCGGATAGATCGCATCCAGTTCCCGGTAGTCGAGCCTGACGCCCTCGCGTTCGGCCTTCACGCCCCAGTCGACCGTCCCGATGAATCCATCGATGCGGCGCGAACCGAGCGCGGCGATCAGTTCGGCCGGAGGACGCGCTTGCGTGCTGATCCGCAGGGAGCTTCCGGACGAGCCCTCTGCCATCTTCTGCACCGCGTAGTAGGAGGTGTCCTTCAGCGACGGCACATCGATGGCCTTGCCCTCGAAGCTACCCGACGTCTCGAAGCTGTCGTGACGGGTGACGAGCGTGAGGAAAGAATGCCGGCCCAGCAGCGCGATGCCCTTGACCGGCAGATCCGCCGAGCGCAGCAGGATCGGCGTATCGCCGCTGGCGCCGCCGAGATCGCCTTCGCCGCGCGCCAGAGCCTCGCCGACGTTGAAGCCGCCCGGAACCACGACGAACCGGACGTCCAGCTTTTCGCGGCGGTAGCGCCCCTCCTGATCGGCCAGCAGGAACGGGGCAAGCACGATCGCCTCCCTAGGGGCGGGCAACAGGTACGTGACCTTGTCATCGGGCCGGGCAAGCACAGGCTGCCCGAGTATGGCGGCGGCGAAGCCCAGCATGCAGAGCGCCCGTCGATGGCTGCGCCTGCCGAGAGCGAAGCGCATCATGCGAACCGCGACACACCGCCCGCCACTTCCAGCGCGGCGCCCGTAATGAAGCCCGCAGCCGGAGATGCCAGGAATACGATCGCCGCTGCCGTCTCCTCCGGTTCCCCGAAGCGCTCCAGCGGAATGTGCTTTTCGCGCGCGAGATCGGCCAGCCATTCCTGGTACGTGACGCCCGGAGCCGCACGCTCCCTGTAGCGGCGCTCCCACTGCCCGCTGTTGACGGTGCCGATGAGGATGGAGTTCACCCGCACCTTGGGCGCCAGTTCGACGCTGAGCGACTTGACCAGGTTCTGTACACCAGCCCGCGCAGCGGAAGTGCAGACCATGTGCGGTTCCGGCTGGCGCGCCAGCAGCGAATTGACGACCACGACCGCGCCCGCATCGCTGGCCTGAAGCAACGGCAGGAACGTGCGGGTTGGATGTATCACGCTGAAGAACTTGAGTTTCAGTTCCGCGTCCCAGTCCGTGTCGAGCGTGCTGGCGAACGTGCTCAGCCGCGCCTGCCCGGCATTGTTGACGAGGATATCGACCTTGCCGAAGCGACTGACCGTGTTCTCGGCCAGGCGCTGCACGGCCTCGGGATCGAGCACGTCGCAGGCTTCGGCATGGAGCTTGTCCCCGCCGCCAAGCTGCGCGACGGCGCTGTCCAGGCGCTCCCGATCACGGCCACAGATCACCACGCTCGCGCCGTCGTCGAGGAAACGGCGTGCGGTGGCGAGGCCGATGCCGGACGATCCGCCGGTGACGACCGCAACGCGGTTTGCGAGACCCAGATCCATAGCTTCAGTTTCCTCCTGCGCGATCGACAGCGGCCAGGACCGGCCGGATCGCCTCGCTGAATTGCTGCGGGCCTTCGGTCGCGAACGCGTGACCAAGCCCCGGTATTTCAATGCCTTGTGCGCCTGTGAAGGCTTCGGCGATGCGGCGGCAGCCGGCGGGCGGGGTCACGACGTCTTCCCCACCCCACAGCACCATGCCGGGCAGCGACACGCCGTCCAGCAGCGCCGGAAGGTCGCTGGCGGCGAGAAGGCGCACTGCCTGTTCGTAGCCGTCCGGGTTCACCGATGCCATCGCGCTGCGCACCAGCGCACGCACTTCGGGCAAGGCCTTGTCGGTGACGAGGCGCATGGCGCGGCGCTCGGCCATGCCTTCGGGGCCAAGTTCGCGAATGTCGGAAATCCGCCGCGAAATCGTCTCCGGAAGGTCCGCGCCCGGCGGCACGGCGTAACCGGTCGCCGGGCTGGCGAGCACCAGCGCCGCCACCCGCGACGGCGCGATCCGGGCCGCCGCCGTCGCCATGATCGCTCCCAGCGACTGCCCGACAAGGATGCACTCAGCGGCACCCAAGTGGTCCATAAGGCGCCACAAGGCCCCGCCATAGTCCCCGGCGACGGGAGCAGCGGCCGGCAAGGGCACGCTGCCGCCGTAGCCCGGCGCATTCCAGGCGATCACCCGCCGCTCGGCGGCGAACGCCTCGAACTGCCCCACCCAGCTTCCGGCATTGGAGCCGATGCCGTGCAGCAGCACGAGCGGCGTCCGCGTGCCCTCTCCGGCCTCGCGCCAGCTGAACCCGGCGCCTTCGCGCAGCGGGGCGATGGCGTCGAGGCGCGCGGAAAGATCGGGCGGCGCGAGGTCCATTATGCGTCCGCGTTGATCGGCTTGGGACGCTTCACCTGCGAGAGCGGATGCTCGGGCGGATAGGTCGGCGTCTCGGGGACGTTGGTGCCCAGGCACACGATCATCAGCGCTTCCTCGATGCCTTCGTTGACGAGGCCGCGATAGATGCCCGCCGGGACCGAGACGAGATCGCGCTCGCGCACGTACGTCTCGTAATATTCGCCCTCGGCCTCGAACATCAGCTTCACCTTGTTGCCCTTCAGGATGAAGAACACTTCCTCGACATCGTCGTGGAGGTGGAGCGGGCCTTCGCAGCCTGCGGGGAGCACCATCGTCGAGAAAGTGAAGTGCTCGGCCGCGACGGTGTTGGTGTCGTTGGCGACGCCGGTGGCGCCGGTACCGACGTAGCGCATCTGGGCGCGCTTGTACTTGGGATCGAAGTCGGCCTGGAACTTCAGCGCGTTCCAGTCGAGCTTGCGGGTCTCGTAGCGCGCCAGGCGGCTGTCGACCCATTCGGCAAGCGTCTTGCCCTCGGGCACGATCTTGTTGCGGGCGGGCGCTGCGGTGTCTTCCATCACTGTTCCTCCTGAGATTTCGAGATCAGGCGCCGCGTGTCTGGCGCCGTGTATTGCCGTCGATGCCGCCCGCGATCGCCCATTCGGCGAACAATTCGGGCCTCCGCTCGAACTCGCTGGGCACCCAGTCGGCGGTGCAATAGTCGTCATCGGCGTAGAACTCCCACGAGCCGCCCATCGGGCTGCGGAAGTACCAGAAATAGGCCGACGAGATCGGATGGCGGCCCGGGCCGATATCGGTAGTCCAGCCCTTCGCGCTCATCGACAGGCCGCTGCCGAAGACCTCGTGGATGTTGCCCACGGTGAAGGCCACGTGGTTGACGCCGGGCTTGCCGGGACGACGCAGCACGAAGGCATCGTGGTGCGGTCCGGGCGTGCGGCAGCGCAGGAACGCGGCGTGGCCGGGGTAGCTGTCGCTGACCACGAAGCCGAGGCGCCTGGTGAAGAAATCCAGCGTCGCGTCAAGGTCATCGATGAACAACACGACATGGCCGATGCCGATCGGCGCGGGCCTGGTGTAAACCGTCGAGCGGCTGTCCACGCGATTGGCGCGGCCGGGGCCGTTGACCAGTTGCACGTCCGCCACCGCTTCGCCACGCTGGCGCACGCGGAAGCGGTGGGTGAAGCCGGTGGGATCCTTGATGCTGAGCAGGCCATCGGCGTCCGGCGCGGCATCGCTGCCAAGACGCAGCGCCAGCGTGGCAAGTGCAGCCTCGTCCGTCACGCCCCAGGTGACGGCGCGCAAGGAGGCGCCCTCTTCCACGCCCGGCGCCAGCGCCGGATCGTCGCAGTGGCGCACTTCGACTTCGGCGCCGTCACGGGTGACGTAGCGCAGGCAGGCGGCATCGCTGCCCGCGTCAGTCAGGCCCCAGTCGCCGAGAAAGCGCGTGGCTTCGGCAAGGTCGGTGGTCGAAAACTGGACCGCTTCGATGCCGGTCAGGCTGATGTCGTGGAGGGCCATGCCCGTTCTCCATTGGAATTGACGCGCGCTGCAGGCGATCCGCCCATCAGCGCAGAAATGGTATCGGCGGCCTCGATCACCGCGGCGCGCACGCGCACCGCCTCGGCAGCACTGGCGCCCGCGCGGGTGGCGTTGATCGCGGCGGCAAGACGATCGCCCCGCTCGCGCACCGGCGCGGCGACGACGGCGAGGCCGGTCTCGTAATAGCCGTCGCTGGCCAGGCACCCGGCGGCGCGGTCCCGTTCAAGCTGCTCCAGCAAGGCCTGCAGCGAGGAAGGCACCGCATCGCCGCGATCACCGAAGACGTGGGCTTCGTAGAGCGCCGCAACATCCGCACCGTCCAACCCGGCCAGCAGCACGCGCCCCATCAGGGTCGCGTGGGCGGGCAGCGTGGCGCCGACCGAGACGTTCTCGGTCACCGCGCCCTCGCCCCGGCAGCGCACGAGGTAGAGTATCGAGGCGCCCTGCCGAACTGCAAGGTTGGTGGTCCAGCCGGTGCTCGCGCTCAGTGCCTCCAGCACCGGCCGCGCCAGCGCGACGACATCCTGCGAGGCGAGGAATTCGTGCCCCAGCAGCAGTACCCCGGCGTCGAGCGCATAGCGCCCGTCGCCGTCGCGCCGCAGCAGCCCCATGTCGACCATCTCGGCCAGCAGCCGATGCAGGCTGGAACGCGGGATGCCCAGCGCCGCGCCGAGATCAGCAGCGCCCAGCCGGGGCCGCTCGCGCCCGAACTGGCGCAGGACCCTGACCCCGCGCTCCAGGGAGGACTCGGGCATGGGCTCAGGCCCGCTCGTGCTCGCAGGCAGGCTCGGACGCGCTCGCGACTTCGGCCGCCGCCAGCTGGTCGAGCATGCGGCGCAGGCGCACGATGCCCCCGTCGTGGGCGTAGAGCGCTTCCTGTTCACGGGCCTTGTCGTCCATGCCTTCGAGGATCAGGCGATCCTGCTCCAGCACGTCCCAGTGCAGCGATTCCAGACGCGCGCGGTAAAGGAACTTCCACGCATTGCGCGACCAGCCCTGTACCTTGCGGCAGCGCCAGAAGAACACTCGACAGCTGGTCTCGTCCACCGGCACGACCATGCCGACGATGCCGAACGACCCGCCCGGCCCTGCCGACTTGCCGTAGGGGATCGATAGGCGCAGCCACAGCGCGCCGGTCACGCCCACTTCGGTCCAGTCGAAGTTCACGCCGGTCTGGTTGGTCTTCTCGAAGACGAAACCGGCCTCGGTGTCACGCGCGCGCATGGTCGCGGTCTTGTCGCCTTCGGCCATCGAATGGCTCTGGGCGTGCAGATACGCCCCGTGCATCGGGTCCATGACGTTGTCGACCGCGTAGCGCCAGTTGCACTTCCAGTGCGCGGTGCACAGGATGTCCGCCCATTCGCCGCCGCTGATTTCCTCGGGCAGTTCGAGCGGCGCAGGCTCACCCTCGCCGAACCACACGAAGATCGCGCCTGCACGTTCCACGGCCGGAAAGGCGCGGTTGAGCTGGCGGCCCTTCATGACGCACTTGGCGAGCGCGGGAATGTCCTCGATCTTGCCTTCGCCGTTCACCTCGACGCCGTGATACCAGCAGGCGACGCGGTCGCCCAGGTTCCAGCCCATCGACAGGCGCGCGCCGCGATGCGGGCAGCGGTCGTCGATGGCCTTCACGCTGCCGTCGGCGTCGCGCCACAGGACAATGCGCTGCGACAGGCGGGTCAGGCCCAGCGGGGCCTGCTGCAGCATCCAGCTGGGGGCGACAGGATACCACATCTCGCGCAGACCTTCATTCAGGCGCGCGCTGGCGGCGATCTTGGTTGGAGCGTTCATGCTGCGATGTCTCCGGAAACGGGCTGGAACAGCGCCTGGCCGAGACGGTCGAGTTCGGCATCGAGCGTCGGCTCGGTCCACGCGGCGCCGTCAGGGGCGCGGCTGCCACCGGCATTGAGCGCGGCGACGAGTTCGGGGAATTCGAACGCGCCGGCATCGAACGCGGCGGTCAGGGCCTGCGACAGCGCCTGCTCGAACGGATCGAGCGGCCCGCCGCGCGTCTGGAAGACGAAGTTGTCCACCTGATCGGGCTTTTCGATGAAGCGACCGCCGCCTTTGGCGTCGCCGGTTTCGGCGAGATAGAGATTGTACCGCATCGCGACCCTCATGTTTGATATACGAACCATTGTCTACGATATGGGATTGGTGCCGTAACGAAGCGTACCTGTCAAGCGGGGCTGATTGCGTCCGGTTTCGAGACTCCGATTTCGGGCTTTGCAAGGCGATATGTTTGACATAGGAATAATCCGTCTCAATTATGATACATGAGGGCCGCATCCATGACATCTGACGGCTCCGCACTTGCGGAATCGAACCTGGGCTATCCCGGCTGGCGCGTGCTCGTCGCCGCGGTGATCGGCCTCGCCTTCAGCCCCGGCCCGATGATCTTCGGCACTTTCGGCCTGTTCGCCCCGCATTTCGTATCCGAACACGGCTGGAGCCGGGGCGCGATCATGCTGGCGCTGACCTTCTTCAACGTCGCAGGCGTGCTCGTCTCGCCGCTGACGGGATCGCTGCTCGACCGGCATGGCGTGCGCCGCCTGCTTTTCCCGGCAATGACCGCGCTGGCCCTCGGGTTCCCGGCGCTCGCTTATCTGGCGGGAAGCCTGCCGCTGCTGTACGCCGTGACCTTCGCATGGGGTGCAACGACGGTGGCGACTCAGAGCATCAGCTATTCCAAGCTCATCACCGGCTGGTTCGTGCAGCATCGCGGCCTTGCCATCGGCATCGCGGCAGCGGGCCTCGGCGTCGGCTACGTGGTGATGCCGCTGATCGCGGGCGCTCTGCTCTCGGCTCTCGACTGGCGCGTCGCGCTCTCGGCGCTGGCGCTGCTGGTGATGACGGTGCCATTCCTCTGCAACCTGGCGCTGGCACGTCCGGCTGCCGTGACCGCCACCCTCGCCTCCACCGCCATCCTCGCCGGCCTGACGCTGGCGGAAGCGCGCCGCACCCGCGAATTCGCGCTGATGGCGGCAGCGATCCTGCTCGCCTCGGTGGCGCTGACCGGGATCGTGCCGCATATCTCGCTGCTGGCGCTCGACCACGGGCTCAGCACCGGGCAGGCCGCCGCCGTCGCCTCGGCCTACGGCCTCTCGACGATCGCGGGCCGCGTGCTGGTGGGCTGGCTGGCGGACCACTTCCCGGTGCCGCGCGTCGCCATCGCCTTCTTCGCCTGCTCGGCGCTGGGCTTCGTGCTGGCGGTAAGCGTGGGCGCGCATGCGGGTATGGGGTTGCTGGTCATGGTGGCTCTCACGATCGGCCTCGGCTTCGGCGCGGAGAGCGACGTCATCGCCCTGTTCATCAGCCGCTACTTCGGCCAGCGCGCCTTCGCGGCGATCTACGGCTACCTGCTGGCGGCGTTCCTCGTCGGCTCGTCGATCGGCCCGGCGCTGTTCGGCTTCGTACGCGACGCCAGCGGCGGCTACGGCGCCGTGATGACCATCGCCACCGGCCTGATGGCAGCGGCCTGTTGCGCGCTGGCGCTGCTGCCGGTGACGAAGCGCGAGCCGGTACCGGCATGATCGTCGCCAGCTTCGAGGAGCTTGCGGCGGCGGTGCGGGACCGGCGCGTCCTGCTGTTCGCCGGCGCCGGCCTTTCGATGAGCGTCGGCCTGCCTTCGTGGCACGAACTGATCGACCACATGAAGCGCGAGCTTGGGCTGGAGGACATGCCGCACCAGTCGGGCTGGTCGTACCAGACGCTGTCGGAATACTACCGCCTCAAGAACGGCAGCATCGGCCCCTTGCGCAGCTGGATGGACCGCACATGGTCGGTCTGCAGCGACAAGGTGCGGGAATCGGAGATCCACGAGATCATCGTCGATCTCGATTTCCCGCTGGTCTACACCACCAACTACGACAACAACCTCGAGATCGCCTACCAGGCCCACGGGCGCGAGTTCGTGAAGGTGGCCAACACCAGCGACATCGTCAACGCCGAGCGGGGCTTGCCGCAGATCGTCAAGTTCCATGGCGACTTCGACGATGACGAATCGCTGGTCCTGGCCGAAACCGACTACTTCCGCCGCCTAGCGTTCGACTCCCCGCTCGACATCAAGTTCAAGGCCGACGCGATGGGCCGCACGCTGCTGTTCCTGGGCTACAGCATGTCGGACCTCAACATCCGCATGCTGCTCTACCGGCTGTGGCAGATGTGGCAGGAATCGGGGCGAGAGCGCGATCGGCCGCCGTCCTTCGTGTTCTCCCCCAAGCAGGATCCGGTGCAGCAGATGGTGCTGAGCCAATGGGGTATCCGCGTGCTGCACGAAAGGGCGGACGATCCATCGGCGGCCACGCTCAAGTTCCTGCGGAGGCTGCGCGATGCGGTCAGGAGCGGGACCGGGGCGGAACTAAGATAGCAGTGGTCCATTGTCCTGAGAAATAATGGAGAACGGACATGGGCAAGGGTATCCTGTTGTGGCTGATCGGCGTTCCTATCCCCGTCATTCTGCTGCTATGGTTCTTCTTCCACTAAAGCCGGCCGCGCCCGGCACCATCGCAACGCCGGCGGGGTGGCCGAACGGTATGGCCGAAGGCGTCAAATCCCAGCGCGGTATCCGAGACCACGCGAAATCTCCATGCCCGCGCGCTCCACTTGCGTGGAGATGCGGCCCTCGAACGTCTCGCGGTCGAAAGTGTTGATCGGGCAGCTGATCGAGATCGCCGCCGCCACTTCGCCCGAGGCGTCATAGACCGGCACCGCCACGCTGGCGACGTTGCTGTCGTAGAACCCCCAGCTCACCACCGTCCCGCGCTTGCGGTCGCCTTCGACGAGGCTGACGAGATCGCCCATGCTGTCGGGTGTGGCGTCGGTGTACTTGGTGAACTCGAAGCTCTCGTAAAGTGCCACGACTTCCGACAGGCTCATGTTCGCCAGTAGCACGCGGCCCGGCGCGGTGGCGTGCGCGGGCAGGCGCGAGCCGACGGTGACGGCGCTGATGAGGCTGGTGTTGCCCTGGAACCGCGCGATATACACCGCGTCGCGCCCTTCGCGCACGACCAGATGCGTCGAAGTGCCGGTGTCGTCGCGCAGCCGCGCGAGGATCGGGTTGGCGACTTCGATCAGATCTTTGCCTGCCAGGAAGCTGTAACCAAGCTCCAGCACACGGCTGCCCAGTTGGTAGCGCTTGCCGTCCGCAATGCGGCGCAGATAGCCTGCGTATTCAAGCGTATAGACCAGCCGGAACGCAGTCGAGCGGGTCGCGCCGATCTGGCGCGCCACTTCGGCGACGGTCTGTTCCTGTCGTTCGCGGGTGAAACTTTGCAGGACCTGCAAGCCCCTGACGAGGCCGGGCACGATGTAGCGCTCGTCGATATCCGGCGAAGTTTCGGGCTGGGTCATCGTGTCTCGACTACTAAACAGGAGCCGAAGTCTTTGACCGGCAATGCCCCCTGGATCAACCCCAGCCTATGGGTTCTTCGGACATTCCCCAGTAAATCGCCTTCTGGTTCATGTAGGCCTGAATCCAGTGCCGTCCCTTTTCACGGCCGAGGCCGCTGTCCTTCACCCCGCCGAACGGGGTGGAGGAACTGAACTGCTTGTAGGTGTTGATCCAAACCGTTCCCGCTTCGATCCGGCGCGCGATGCGCCACGCGGCCTTGTAGTCGCGCGTCCAGATGCCGCAGGCGAGGCCGTATTCGTTGTCGTTGGCCTGTGCGACGAGGTCTTCCTCGTCGCGCCACGACAGGACCGCCAACACCGGGCCGAACACTTCCTCGCGGCAGATGGTGTCGGTGTTGGTCACGGTGTCGAGGATCGTCGGCGGATACCACGCGCCCCCGGCGAATTCGCCTTGCGGCACTTCGCCGCCACACAGCACGCGCGCGCCTGCAGCCACGGCGGCATCGACCATCGCGGCGACATGGTCGCGGTGGCGGTGGTGGATCATCGGCGCCATCTGCGTGCCTGGCGCATCACCTCGTCCCATGCGCAGCGCCTTCGCGCGCTCGACCAGGCGGCTGACGAACTCCTCGCGGATGCTTTCATGCACGAACAGGCGCGAACCCGCGATGCACGACTGCCCGGTGGAGCTGAACACGCCGTAGAGCACGCCCGCGATCGCCTCCTCGATGTCGGCATCCGGGAAGACGATGGTGGGCGACTTGCCGCCCAGTTCGAGCGAGACCGGCATCAGCTTGCTCGCCGCGATTTCCGCGATGCGCACGCCGGTGACGGTGCCGCCGGTGAAGGACACCTTCTTGACGAGCGGGTGGCGCACCAGCGCATCGCCGATCACCCGGCCCGGCCCCGGTAGGACCGAGAGCAGCCCTTTGGGCAGACCGGCGCGGTAGGCCAGCCGTGCGAAGAACAGCGAGACCAGCGGCGTCCACTCGGCGGGCTTGAGGATCACGGCATTCCCCGCCGCCAGCGCGGGTGCGACCTTCTGGGCGTCGCTGGCGATCGGGGAATTCCACGGCGTGATGGCAGCCACCACGCCAAGCGGTTCGTGCACGGACATCGTCACCCACGGCCCGCGCGAAGGCGTCAGGTCCTCGTCGAGCGTCTCGAGCGTCGATGCGACATAGCGGAAGGTGCCCGCCGCCGACATCGCGAGGGCGCGGGTTTCGATCAGGGTCTTGCCGGTGTCTCGGGTCTGCAGCGCGGCGATCGCGTCGGCATGAGCCTCGATCATGTCGCCGATGCGGTAGAGCACGCGGGCGCGCTCATGGGCCTTGAGACTACGCCACGCCGGATCGGCCATGGCAGCCTGCCCCATCGCCACCGCGTCCTCGACATTGTCCAGCCCGGCGATGCCGTAATCGGCGACCAGCGTGCCGTCGGTCGGATCGATGCTGCGCGCGGTGCCGCCGCTGCCCGGCCCGAACAGGCCGCCCACGCAGATTTCGGAAAAGTCGACGTCGGCGGGGGAAAGCAGCTGGGTCATGGCCAAAGTCCTGACAAGTTCTCAGATAACGATCGGTGCGGCCATGCCGTGAAGCAGGCGCACGATGCTGTGCGCAGTCAGCGCGGAAGTCTTGGGGTTGGCCGCAGAGGGCGCCCCGGCGATGCGGACTTCGAAGGAGCCGTCGGCGCCCTCGAAGCTCAGTTCGTGGACGTTGGTGGCGATCGTCGGATCGGCGACCAGTTCCACCTCGGTACGGTCGAAGCCGATGCCCGCCAGCGCGACGGTGGCCGCGACGTTGGAGTTCTTCGGGTAGGTCAGCGCGGCTTCGCGCGCATCGCCCCGGAAGAACACGGCAGGTTCGGTCAGCGCGGCAAGGTCGAGCAGATCTTCGGCAGGCGTACCGCGCCATGCCAGCGCAGGCTTGCGGCCGGTGTAGCGCACACGCTCCAGCCCGCCCAGACGCGCGGCGGAAAGCCCCTCGATCCCGGCCATCGCGCCCGAGGCGAGGACGAGCTGTGCCCCGCCCTCCTCGGCCGCCGCCGCCAGCGTTTCCGCCAGCGCCGGGTCGGCCAGCGCGCCGGTGGAGACGATCATCAGCGACAGGCCGACACGCAGCACGTCTGCGCCATAGGCGCGCACCGCCTCATGGCCTGCGCACTCGACGATCACGTCAGGGCTGCGGGCCAGCAGGTCGGCCACGGTCTCGACGCGCAGCGCCTCGTCCAGCCCCTCACGCGGGCAGCGCGCGAGGATGCCGACGATCGGCGCGGCCCCGCCCAGCGCCTCGCGCACGGCGCGCGAGATGCCGCCGTCGCCGATCAGGCCGATGCGCGGGGGTGCGATGCTCGCCATGCTCAGTCCTTGCGCGGCGGGCCGGCGAAGGCCTGCGGGTAGGCGCCGATCGCCAGCATGTCGATTTCGACGATGGCGGCGCCCGGCGTCGCGCGCGCGCGGTCGAGCGCGGCGCCGACTTCGGCGATGTCGCCCACCTTCTCATGGCGCAGGCCGATCGAGGCGGCGACCATCGCGAAGTCCGGCACGCGGATGTTCGAGTAGTGGCGGCGGCCGCCGTATTCGACGTCCTGGATATTGCGGATCACGCCGTAGCCCTTGTCGTTCATCAGCACGAGGGTCACGTCGGGGTCTTCCTCGGCCAGCGTGGCGAGTTCGCCGAGGCACAGGGTCAAACCGCCGTCGCCGCTCAGCGCATAGGCGCCGCCGGGCGTGCCGAAGGCCGCGCCGATCGCCATCGGCAGGCCCTGCCCGATGCCGCCGCCGACGGCGTGGACGCCCGCGCGGGTGTTGCCGACCTGCAGGAAGCGGTTGCCCCACATCGAGTTGGAGATCGTCACGTCGCGCACCCATGCCGCATCGGCGGGGATACGGGCCTGGATCTCGTCGACGAGGCGATCGTAGGCGCCCAGGCTCTTGCGCATGGCGGCGTGCATCACGTCGCGCGCGGCGCCGATGGTCTCACCCCATGCGGCGTCGTAGGCCTTGTCGCCCAGCGCTTCGAGCAGGCCCGCGAAGGTCGCCTTGACGTCGCCGTGGATGAACAGGTCGTTGGCGTAGCTGCGGCCGTCGGAGGTCTCGTCGGCGTCGATCACCGCGACCTTGGCGGGCAGGCGCAGCTTGTAGATCCACGTCTCGTTGCCGCGCAGGCGCGAACCGGCAACGATCATCAGGTCTGCCTCGTCGTAGAGCGCCTGCACTTCCTTGGTGCAGTTGAACGCGCCCAGCGAGATGGCGTGCGTCTCGGCGACGACACCGCGACCATTGGTGGAGGTGACGATGGCGATGCCCTTGTCGGCCAACGCGGTCGCTTCGGCCTCGGCGCCACGTGCACCGCCGCCCAGCAGGATCACCGGCTTCTTCGCGGCCGCGAGCATGCACGCCAGCGCGGCGATCTTTGCCGCATCGGTGGCGGGGCGCCTGGGCGAGAGTTCGGGCAGCACGGCGGGCATCGGCATGGCTGCAGCCTGCACGTCCACCGGAATTTCGATCGAAACCGGACCGGTGGGCGCCGACAGCGCGGCTTCGGCGGCGGCGCGCATCGTCTCGACCACCTGATCGGGCGAGGTGATGCGGAAGGCGGCCTTCGACACCGCGCCCAGCATCTGCATCTGCGCGGGCGCCTCGTGGATGTAGGCGCGGTTGAGGTCGAGGTGCTCCAGTTCGACCTGACCGGTGATGTGCATGACCGGCGAGCCCGCCGTCAGCGCCTCGACCATCGCACCCGCCGCGTTACCCGCTGCGGTGCCGGTGCTGGTGAAGGCGACGCCCAGGTTGCCGGTGACGCGGGCATGCGCGTCGGCCATGTTGAGCGCGCCGGCCTCGCCGCGCGCGGAGATGTACCGGATCGCACCCTGCTCGCCCAGCGGGTCGAGGATCGGCATGTTGTGGATGCTGATGACGCCGAAGACGTGGCTGACGCCCCAGTGCGCCAGCAGCTGCGCGATCAGGGCGCCAACGGTGGTCTGCGTCTCGGTGGTCGCTGCGGTCTGCGTCATTGGGGTGTCGATCACTTCCATGGTGTCAGTTTTTCCGGGGAGGATAGGAAAGGCCGAAGCCGAACGGGTACGCGGTAGCCGCGAAATCGAAGGGCACATCCTCCGCCTGCGCCTCGACGGAGGCAGCGTCGGCGGGGAGCGCGAAGGGCAGCTTGCCCGTGGGATTGAAAGCGCCGGTCAGCACGTCAGCAAGCGCATCGTCGCCCGAACCGAAGGTGGCGACCATGCCGGGCACGGTGTCGATGAATTCGGCAAGTACGGCGGGACGCTCCATGCTCATGACCACGACGACCGGCTTGCCGGTGGCGACGGCCTTGCGGATCATCACCAGTTCGTCGGCATTGTCGGCGCCCGCGAAGACGGGGGTACCTTCATGGGTGCGCACGAAGAAGGCCTGCCCGGTCTTGTTGTCGGCATAAGGCGCGTTGACCTTGACGACGATGACGTCGGCCTTGGCAGCATCGGTCACGCTGCCCGCCAGCGCCGTGGGCGTCGCGGCGAAGCCTTCCAGCGCCACCTTCTTGCCGGGCGCCAGCGGCAGGACGCCGCCCGCGTTCTTGAGCAGGACGATGGACTTGCGCTGTGCCAGCTCGCCCTCGGCCACGTATTCGGGCGCCTTGACCACGCGCAGCGCAGATTCGGGATCGACGTAGGGGTTCTCGAAAAGCCCCATCGCGAACATCGGTTCGAGCACGCGCTGCACCGAGACGTCGATGCGCTTTTCGGTCAGCTTGCCCTGCCTGACGAGGTCGATGATGTACGAGGTCTCGTGCTCGCCGCCGAGCTGGTCCATCCCCGCCCAGACCATGCGCCGCTCGCGTTCGATCTTCGGCTGGTCTTCCAGACCCCAGGGCTGGGCATGCATCCAGTCGGTGATGGCCACGCCCTTGAAGTGCATCTTGGTACGCAGCAGGTCGGTCATGACCTTGCGCGAGAAACTGGAGGCGACATCGTCGGTCCATGTCGGGATGCCGTAACTGCCCATTACGAAGGCAACGTTAGCGCTGAACGACGGCGCGAAGGCCTCGTAGTGCAGCTTCTGCAGCTTGCCGGGATAGACCAGCCGTTTGCCGTAGGGATTGTGCGGATCGAGTCCGTGCTCCACCGGTCCGTCGCCGGGGAAGTGCTTGACGGTCGCCATGATCCCGTCGGGGCCCAGCTTCGTGCCTTGCGCACCGAGGATGAACTGCGCGGCGAGTTCGCCGTTCAGCTTCGCGTCCTCGCCGAACGTGCCGGGAATACGGTTCCAGCGCGGCTCGCTGACCACGTCGGCCATCGGGTTGAGAATCATGCGAAAGCCCATCGCGCGCAGTTCGGCGGAGGCGACCTGGCCGAAACGATGCGTCAGCGCCGGGTCGCGCGCCGCGCCGAGCCCGATTTGGTCGGGCCAGCTGGAGGTGATCTTCACGCGGTCCGGCGGCGGCAGCGCGCCGCCCGGCAGGCGGTTGGTGGTGTGGATCGGGTCGGCGCTGAACACGATCGGCACGCCCAGGCGCGCGCCTTCGGCCATCTCCTGCAGCGCATTGGCCCAGCGCGCAGCATCGGCGGGCGAACCGCCCGGCGAGGTCATGATATAGCGCACATGGCGATTGAGAATGAGATCGCGGGGGCTCGGCTTGTCGGCGCGGTCGAAGCCGGGCACGCCCGTCACGTTGACCGGCGGTTTGAGCGCGCCGGGAGGCGGCGGAGCCAGTTGGTCGAGCACGGTGCCGCCCGCGCCGAAATAGCCCGAATTCACCGCATGCATCATCATGCCCGCCTTTTCGGGCACGGTCATGCGCGCGGTCAGATCCTTCGCGCGCTTCGCCGCGGGCAGGCGCCAGTCCTCGTAAGGATCGAGGCGACCGTTGCGGTCGAGGTCGCGAAAGCGCAGGCCGTCCACCGTCAGCACCGGCGCGGATCGGGTGCCGATCTCGGGCTGCTGCGCCTTGCCCTCACGCGCCGCCGCCGGGTGAGCGGCCAGCGTGGCGAAAGACAGGGCTAGGATGGACGTCATGCGCTGCATCGATGATCTCCGAGGTAAGGAAAGAAGGGGGCACGGCAGTTGGGAGGAGGATGGGTAGGCGCCGCGCCCCCTCGCCGTTTTACCAGCGGAAGGTCGCGCGCACACCATACGTACGCGGCGGCGCGTACTGGCTGCGGATGGCACCGTAGAGGCCGCTCTGCGCCGCCTCGGTCAGCACAACACTGTTCTCGAGATTGCGGACATAGGCCTGGACCGACAGGTTCGTATCGTCCGGCACGTACTCGAGGCTGAGGTCGGTGCGGGTGTAGGAACCCTGGCGTTCGGTCGAGCGGTTGAAGTAGCTCATCCACTGTTCCGAACGGTACTGCGTCTGCGCCCGTGCGGTGAACTCGCCGCCCAGCGCCGCGAAGCTCTGCTGGATGCCGGCGTTGATGGACCACTTGGGCGACTGGACGAGGTAGTTGCCCTGGTAGTCCACGGTGCAGACGCCGGCCGTGGTCTTGTTGGTGCAGAAGTCGCGGTACTTGGCGTCGAGATAAGTGACCGAGAAGTCGATTCGACTGCCCGCGAACAGCGCGGCGACGGTCTCCGCCTCGATGCCCTTGATGCGCGACTTGCCGGCGTTGACGACGATCGTGTCGGCACCGATGACCTGCGAGACCTGCTGGTCCTTGTAGTCATACCAGAATGCGCTGAGGTTCACCTGCAGCTTGTCGTCGAAGAAGCGGTTCTTCGAGCCGAGTTCGTAGGCGATCAGCGTCTCGGGATCGTAGTTGCCCAGGCCGAAGTTGTTGAAGCCGCCCGACTTGTAGCCGCTGTCGACCTTGGCATAGATCATGTTCTCGGGGCTGAGCGTGTAGTCGATGCCGCCGTGCCAGGTCACCTTGGTCCACTTCGCGCGGGTGTCGTCGGTGCCGTAGGTGCGCTCGGCGACGCCGTCGCTGGTGTCCTGAGTCAGGCTGCCGACCCAGCTGTAGCCCTTGCGGCTCTTCATGTCCTCGGTATAGCGGATGCCGCCCGAGACCCGCAGATTGTCGAGCAGGTCGTACGACACCTGACCGAACGCCGCCTTCGAGCGGGTGGTCACGTCATAGTGGTATTCGCGCAGGTTGACCGGCGAACCGCTGACGTCGTTGTCGAAGAAGTTGGCGAGCGTCAGGTCTTCGTTGAAGTAGTAGAGACCCGCCTGCCAGATGAAGCCCGACTTGTTGTTCGAGGCGATGCGCAGCTCCTGGCTGAAGTCCTCGGACACCTCGTCACGGGTATAGATGTAGTACTTGTCGGCCTGGCCGTCGTTGTCCCAGCGGCTGAACAGGTCCTGCTTCATGTAGCCGGTGATCGAGCTGACGGTCGCGAAGTCGAGGTCGTAGTCGACGCGGCCAAGCGCGCGGATGTTGGTGGTATCCATCTTGCCGCGCGTGCTCAGGTCGAAGTGGGTCGCCGCACCGGCCTTGTCCTTGGGCGTGGTGGTGACGACGCCGTTCACGGTGGTCAGCTTGACGCCGTCGTAGACCGCGCCCGAACCGCCCAGGTGCATGTAGTCGCCGCTCAGCAAAACCTTGAGGCGATCGGTGGGGGTAAGCAGGAACTGCAGGCGGCCGCCCTTGACGTTGGTGCTGTCGCCGCGACCGGCATCGCCGTTGTTGCGGAAGCCGTCGTTGTAGCGCGAGACCGCCGAGGCGCGCATCGCGACGCCTTGTGCGATGGGAATGTTGACGGCGGCGTCGGCGTTGATCGTGTCGTAGTTGCCGCCCTCGACCGAAACGTAGCCCTCAAGCTGGTCGGTCGGCTTCTTGGTGATGATGTTCACGGCGCCGCCGGTGGCGTTGCGGCCGTAGAGCGTACCCTGCGGGCCGCGCAGCACTTCGATGCGCTCCAGATCGTAGAAGCTGGCGTTGATGCCGGTCGGGCGCTGCAGGTACTGGTCGTCGATGCTGACCGCGATGGCGCTGTCGCCGATCTCGGTGAAGTCGCGGCTGGCGACGCCGCGGATCGACAGGAACGCCGCACCCGAACTGGCGCCGATGTTGAGGCTGGGCGAAACCGTGGTCAGGCCCGAGACGTCGGCAATGCCGTTCTTCTTGAGCTGGTCAGGCGTGAAGACCTGCAGCGCGGTGGCGGTCTTCTGGGAGTCTTCCGAACGCTTGGTGGCGGTGACGACGATCTCGCCCAGGCCTTCGTTCTCGGCGGCCGGCGCCTGCGCATCCTGCGCGGCGGCGACGTGCGGCAAAGCGGCGACGGCGATCGCCAGCATGGAACTCGTGATTGCACTGCGGCTAAACATGGAAAACTCCCTGACCTGTGATGCGACGTTTGTTTCGTATTTCAAACGGTGTTTGTATTGCAATCAAACCGTCAAATGTGGTTTTTGTCAATGGTCTTTGTGATCGGCGCCCAGTCGCGGCAGCGCTTAACTCGGCGCACGGAAACGGCCGACGTATCGCTACGACGGCCGTTGAAAATATTGGAGAAATCAAGCGATCAGGCGGAAATCAGGCCGCCATTCACCGGCAAGATTTGTCCTGAAATGAACGCGCTGGCATCGCTGAGCAGGAACACGGCCCCGCCGACGGTATCCTGCGGCACTTGCGGGCGGCGAATCGCGGCACCGTCCACGTAGAACTGCTTGCGCTGCTCGGGCACATAGTCGGTCGCCGGGACCCGCACGAGACCGGGCGCAAGCGCGTTGACGGTGATCCCGTCCTCGCCCAGTTCGCGTGAGAGCGAGCGCGTCATGCTGATTACCGCACCCTTGCTCGCGACATAGTGCAACAGGCGCGGCGCGCCCCAGAGTGCAGTGTCCGAGGCAATGTTGAGCACACGCCCGCCCTTGGCGGAACGGCGCAGCATGGGCGCGAAAGCCCTGGTCATCAGCCAGGTGCCGCGCACGTTGATGCGCATGACCTGGTCCCACTGATCGATGTCGATTTCCTCGAAGGTCTTGCCACCGATACCGGTCGCCAGCGCTGCGTTGTTGAGCAGCCCGTCGATCCCGCCCATGCGTCGCTCGACTTCGGCCGAGAGCGCAGTGACGGAATCGGCATCGGCGATATCCACCGCGAAGCCCTCGGCGTCGCAACCGTTCGCGCGAAGTTGCTGCGCGGTGCTGGCGGCGCCCTCGCCATCGATATCCGCGATTGCGAGACGCGCGCCAGCTTCTGCGCAAGCCTGCGCGAAAGCCGCTCCCAGGCCCCGTGCGCCGCCGCTGACCAAGATCGTCCGATCTACCAGTTCAATCGCCATACTGATTGAGTCTCTTATTTGAACACACTGTTTCGCTATCAAACGTTTTGCCAATCATCAAGCGATCACTGCGTGTGCTAAAACAAAATGCCGAAGAAGGGATGCGCGCGGGTGTCGGCATTCAGCCCTTGAATTCGTGATGATCCGCGATAACCGCGCCCAATGATGAACATTTCTGGGACAAGTCCGAGACCATGTTCGATCTGGATGGCAGGACGCCGGTGATCGGACTGCTCCTCGAATGCGCCATGCACTTCTCGCTCTTCAAGCCTTTCACCAACGAGCAGGCACGCATCCTGCCAACGCAGCCCGTGTTCCGCGAAGGCCGCAAGACCCGGGGACATGGGTTCTCAATGCCAACGAGCTCGAAAAACTTGTCAAGCGGCTCAATACCGAGACGAAGGCAGCGCAGTAAGCCCGCGCGGTCAGGCGCCACCCCCCCCCGTGTTAATCATGGAGGCACACGGGGCCAGCAGCAATGGGGAACGTGACACCTAAGGATTTTCGCCTAAAGCTTTCGCCGGAGAACGGATAACGACCCATGTCGGTCACTCAGCGGCCGATTTTTGATCCCGGCTTGCGGACGGTCTGCCTACGTTGCATGCTGAAGAAGGTCATGCAGATAGGCCGCGAATTCAGCGTGGCTCGGCCTGCGCGCGCCGCCATCGTTCTACTTCGGATAGCTTACCTTACCCTAACAGCGAACGAGATGGGCCATCCCGGAAACTCAGACTACATCCGCCGCCCCACCGGATCGCCGTAGCTGTCATTGTCGTAGGAAAAGCCGAGATCGCGCTCGGCCTGCGTGCAAAGCGGTAGCACGCCATCGATGGAGCTATGACTGCCATCCAATGCGCGCCGATGGCGCGTCGCTCGCAGACCGTTACATAGACGTCCGCGCGGCGTTTCACTCTCAGCGCTGCCGCTTTCGCCGCAATGGCCGCGGCCTTTGCGCCGCCTCCGAGCACCGCAATTTCCTGACGCATCCGTCCCCGCCCTTTCTCTGGATGCCCCGACCAACGTTGCGCGGGAGGCCATGAGGTTGCTATCGCGCGCGAACTTATCGGACTTGCCGGGAGAAGCCGATCTTAAAGACAAGCCAGCATTCCGGACTGAGGTTCCACGTCGGCTAATATGACGAAGTCATGACGATTGGCTCAGCATACTGGGAAGGATCACTTTAATTCCCCCATTTTGAAATGTGATCGAGAGAGTTACGCTTGCAGAATCGCCTGCTTGTGGCAGTCTAAGCCTGTGGAGGATCTTTTGATTTGGGCGACCACCTTCAATGGCTGTTCGGCAATTCATGAAATAGGCTGACTTTACACGAGATAGTGCACAGCAACTTCGATAGGGGGGACGACGATGCCTGAGCTTGAGCCAACGCACCTCAAATCCATCATCGCGGGCATCTCCGGGAACGATGACGCCCTCCATGAAGAGATTGCGACCAAGCTCACCGGCGAGAACCTCCATCGGTTCAGTGAGCACACGTTCTCGATCATCGGCGATAGGTCGATACCCCTAGTCAACGACCAGGGCGATTTGCGTCCGGAAGCGAAGGCCGCCGCGGAGACGATCGTCCAAGCGTTCGGCCGACCGGTGTTTGTCATCGCCGACAACAAGGTCACGGAGGAATTCGCTGGCCCCTCAAGCAAGGTTTGGCGGGATCGCATCGTCAGTTCGCGCGACATAATCAACGCCGCGATCCCGGCGATCGGTCGTGTGGAGGTCAACAACAATCCCGATTTCGCTTGGGTTGGTACGGGGTGGTTGATCGACAGCGACATCATCGTGACCAACCGGCACGTCGCGGTTGAGTTCGGCCGGCGAGACAGCGGACGCTTCGTTTTCCGGACGGGTCTCAACGGCGCTCCCATGGTGCCAAGGATCGACTTTCTCGAGGAGTTTCAGCGCTCGGCCGCGGCCGAATTCTCTGTCATCGAAATCCTCTGGATCTCGCCGACGGATGGACCGGACGTCGCGTTCCTGCGCGTTGTGCGGCAGGCGGGGCAGCCTGCCCTAGCCCAGCCGCTGATCCTCGCCACCGCCATCGCTGTCGATGATGTCGTCGCGGCGATCGGCTATCCGGCACGCGATCCTCGCATCCCGGACCAGGGGCTCGTCAAACAGATCTTCGGTGACATTTACGACAAAAAGCGCCTCGCCCCCGGCCGCATCCTGGCGACCGGAGACGATGAGCTGGAGCATGATTGCACGACCACCGGCGGCTGCTCGGGTGCGGCCCTCTTGAACCTCATAAGCGGCGAGGTCGCGGGGCTCCATTTCGCAGGACTGTTTAAGGAGGCGAATTATGCGGTGCCCGCTCCGCAGCTCAAGCGCCTGCTTGCTGATGCGAAGCGCGGAAATCTCGACGCCGCGCCGCGCGTCAACACCGCCGCATCCGCGCCTGCGCCGGGAAATTTGCCGATCACGGCTGTCCCGGTTGTGATGAGCGGACCGGTCGGCACGACCATGCGTCTCACCGTGACGGTGCCCCTCGAGATTTCTGTCAGGATCGCGGGCGATGGCACGGCCCAGATACCGACCGTCGTAGGAGGCGCCACTGCTGCCACCGCGGCGAGCGGCACCGTCAAAGCGGCCGTGTCGCTTGCGGCGACAGACCTTGCCGCAGAGCCCGGCGTGCTCGACATCCGCGCTGGGTATCGGTTCAAGAATGGCTGGATCACGGATGAGCAGGTGGTCGTCGTTGAACTCCGTGAAAAACTCGCCCCGGCGCTCCTCGCCTCCGAATGCAGGCGTCCGATCCCCAGCGCCTACCTGGGCGTGGGCGTTGACGTCCGCACCGCCCCGCTCACCGATCAGCTCTCAGCGCTGGGAATAGATCAGGCGCTGACGGAGGCGTTACCGCGGCCCGGCCAGTATCGTGAGCCGCCGGATCTCAGCCTCGATCGCGTCCAGAATGAGGCAATGCGCGCCATCTTCCATGTGAGCCCCGATTCCGGTTTCCCAAATTTGAAGGCGTTCATCAGCCGCGTGCAGACCAAACTGACCGGCACGATATACGAGTGGGACCCCAACCATATCAGCAACGCGCTGGCCACAGCGCTTGCCGACGGTGGGACCTCGCTCAAGATGGTGACGCAGAAGGCCGGCACGGAACGCGCGGTCGAAGCCATGCAGGATCGACTTGGCGATCGCTTCGAGCATGTGTGGGCCTCGGTCGGTCGCAGAGGCCTAATCCCGAGCGCTTATCACATCAAGGTCGCCAGCCGCGACGGCGAGGAATTCTGGCTTTCAAGCGGAAATTGGAAGGACTCTAATCAGGCCGACATCGACCCTGCCGGCGAAAATTCTAAGAATCCTGCGCCGCTCCAGGAGCGCAATCGTGAGTGGCACGCGATCATCGCTCACTGCGGCCTCGCGCGCACCTTCCGCGACTATATCGACTGGGATTTCTCCGAGGCCGAGCGCATCCCGCTCGAAGAGGGCCTCGCGGTCGAGTTGCCCGACCTGTTCGTTCCCGAAGTCGCCTTCTTCGAGGAGGCGCGCCGCCGGCCGGTGCAATATTTCGATCCGCTGGAGCTCAACCGCGTGATCGACATCCAGCCACTGTTGACGCCCGACCGCGACAAACGCGGCAAACATCTCTTCATCCAGGCGGCCACGCAGATCGTCGGCGAGGCTGAGGACAGCGTCCTCGTCGAGAACCAGTCGTTCAATATCCTCTCCGAAAATCTGGATGAGTTCGACCATTTCTTCGAGACGCTGCGCGACAAGCAGAAGGATGGCCTCGACGTTCGGATCATCTTTCGGGACGGACGTGAGTTCGGTGCGGCGACTGGTCGCAAGCAGCAGCCGCTTCTAGAGCAGATCAAGAAGTTCGGTTTCGATATGAGCAAGCTGAAGCTGCAGCTGCGCTGCCATACAAAGGGCATCATCGTGGACGGTAAGACCGTGCTGTTCGGAAGCCACAATCTGACCAACCAAGGTGCGCTGCTCAACCGGGACGCGAGCCTGCTAATCCGCGATCAGGAGGTCGCCACCTATTTCCAGCGCATCTTCAATTTCGATTGGGACAATCTCGCCCATCAGAATGCAGAAGAGGTCGTCGGCGGCATTCGGATCGCTCAGCCTGGCGAGGAGACGCCGCTCGGATTCCGGCGCGTGTCGCGTGCCGAGCTAGCGGAAGCGCTTTTGTAAGCCGAACAGCCTGGGGGAGGCACGATGGCGGACAATGATGCCGAAGTGGCGGAGAAATTCCTCAAGTACGACTATGCTGAGACGAAGGATCTCCTAAAGACCTTCATCACGCTGACGTCGGCGAGCCTCGTGCTCTCCCTGACCTTCTCCGAAAAGGTGATCGTGTTCAGCAAGGCGCCAGCTGCGACCCAGCTGATCCTGTTCTGGTCGTGGGGTCTCTTCGTTGCAGCGCTCATATTCGCAGGCATCGGCATGTGCTTCATCGCTGCGGCGGCGGGGAAGATCCTCTACGGGCAAATTCCATTGCTGAAGCTTTCCTATTACCGCCTGGCCATCATATCCTGGGCGTTTGTGCTGCTGGCAGGCGGCTCGTTTGTAGGTGCGCTTATCGCAATGACGGTGTCGGTAGCTCGGACCATCGCTGCCGGCTAGTCTAACTCGCTCAGCACGTGGGGATTGGCGAGCGCCTTCCCATTCGAGGCGATCGCAATTGGCGTCACATCGCCGACGAATACCTTGGCCGCCTCAATATTCACGAGGATGGTGCCAACGATGTCCGGTGATCCCGCCACGCCCTTCGTGTCCGACGTCAGATCGTGCGGCTTTTTCGAGCTCGGCATCGAGATCTTCGATTGCGCCTGCCAGGGCGTCACGAACGAGGTTGCGCGTCACCCTTGGATCGAGATCGCTCTGCCATGACCAGAAAATCGTGCTCATAGGATGGTTTGGGGCTCAGCACTTCGGGTTGCAGAATGGCCAGATAAACGGCTTCTTCTTGCAACACGGTCTGATGAACTTGGTGCGGTAGTTGCCGTTCTCCCTGACAGCCAAGCGCCCCAGGGCCTTGGCAGCAGGTTCGGGTTGAAAGGGAGCGAGGGGCTGACCTTCCCGCTTCGCATGCCCAAGATTCTGGTCGAAAACCTTCGTGAGTTCCTTCTCGAACTTGAGGCCCCAATTCTTGAGCTGGCTGCCATCGTCGAGGCCTTTTAGAACCCCGCTGAAGCTCGGTTCGCCTGCGGCGGCTGCAGTACCTACTTCGTCGGCCATATCTTGATCTCCATGAATTGAGGCGACGACGACAGCGCGTCATCAAGGACTTTGGCTTCGATCTTATAGACGCCCTGAACGGCGTTTTCGGGCACCGACCAAGTCGCCGTTTTCAGCTTGCTAGCGAGACACACCGGCGCGGGTCGAACATTCTTCACTGCGGGAGCCCTCGTGCACCACGACCACGACACAGGATGGCCGCTCTCGTTCGCGCTTTCGCCTGTCAGGGCGACAATGTCCCCCGGGGCGGCCGTGTAGGCGCTCGCCGTCAAGCCAAGGATTTGTGGCTTCGCGGACTGATCTTGCCATAGGTTGATCGTCAGGAACGCGCCGAAAGAAACGAGGCTCGTGACCGTGAAGAGGGAGGCGATACCGGCCCGCCGATGAGGAAGCCCTTCAGTCGTGAAGGTCGAGATATAGTAGATGAACGAGAGAAGCAGGAATGCGCAGAAAGCGCAGGCCAAGTAGACCCACATCATCCAGAGGTGAACGAGCGGAAGCTTGGCCAAGCCAACGACCGACGGATACAACACCAATGAAGCCGACACTGCGGCGAGTGCCAGCGATGAAAAGGCGGTGAATTTCTGTCTTTCGGTCATACCGCTGGTCCCCTGTGACAGAAACTAACGAGCGAGACCAAAATCTCAACGAGAAGCTACCCAATCAGTGTCGAAAAGCGGCAGCGTCGAAGCGGCGTTGACCGTGGCCAGCGAAAAGAATGGCATGACGCAGTTGCTGCCAAACCGTGAGGCTGTGCTAGATTCCACGCGCCTTCCAGCAACCAAGGGGGAATGCGAGTCCGGAGAGGTAGGTACAGCTGGCGGCACCTACATTGAAACAGGCGTCGGTCACGAGCCAGTATCGCACTTGTGGCGCAGTGCGATTCGACGCGGAGGCGAGCCATAAACGATCTGAATCGGCGCATTTCTGCTACGAGCGACCCTTAGCAGCCGTTCAACAGCCAATTTTCTGTTCCTCACTGCGGTCGGTCGGCTTTCCCAATTAGAATGTCTAAAAATAGATGCTCGCACTTGAAGCTCGTATTGTACTCAGCCTCCGTCGCGATTGCCTAAAGACACCCTGCTCAATGTCGATAGGTCGTTAGCCCCGATCTGATCGGCAGCCTCGGACCACCAACACGGTGCGCATGCCTTTGGCGGCAAAATGGTCATTGCGGCCAATGGAATGATCCAATCGGCATAGCGGAACACGGCTGCATAAGGGAACGCGGGGGTGTATTTTCGATTTCATTGGAGAAATCGAGCCTCGCGCGGAGAAGCACCTTGGGATTGGAAGTCGAAATTGCCGCCGGCAGGCTTCTGGGACGGTCAGATGATGGCGTCGCCGCGTTTTTGAGCGTGCCTTACGCTGCATCGCCAACGGGGCCGCTGCGCTTCGCACCGCCCAGCACGGTGGCACCTTGGCCGGGCGTGCGCAGTGCGGTTGAGCAGGGTGCCAATGCGCCGCAGCGGGTGAAAGTGATGCCCGGTCTCGACGTCAAAGCCCTCATCGGGAACGGCTGGCAGTCCGGCGACGATTATCTGACGCTCAACGTCTGGGCGCCGGCGGACTTGCGGCCCGGCCTGCCGGTCATGGTTTTCATCCACGGCGGCGGCTTCGTAGTCGGGAGCAAAGATGCCCCGGTACAGGACGGCAGAACTTTTGCGCGGGACGGCGTGGTATGCGTCGCCATCAATTATCGCATGGGTATCGACGGCTTCCTGCCGATCCCGGGCGTCCCCACCAACCTGGGCCTGCGCGACATGATCGCCGCGCTCGAATGGGTGCGTGAGAATGCCGCCGCGTTCGGCGGCGATCCGGCCAATGTCACCGTGTTCGGCGAATCCGCCGGGGCCATGGCGATCGCCGACCTCATCACTTCGCCGCTCGCCAAGGGGCTGTTCCGCCGCGCGATCGTACAGAGCGGGCATGGCCGCATGACCCGCGACATCGGCGTCGCCCAGCGGCTGGTGCGCAAGCTGGCGAAGCTGCTGAAGATCTCGCCCGACGAAGCCGGTTTCCGCAGCGTGGAGCCGGGCGAGCGGCTGCTCGATGCGGTCGAGACGGTCAGCCTGCCCAAGACCCGGCTCGATTTGCGCGATGCCGAAGGGCACGAGCCGGTGTTCGGCATCAGCCGCTTCGTTCCCGTGCATGGCGACGACGTGCTACCGCTGAAGCCGCTCGATGCGTTGCAGGCGGGCGCCGGGGCGGAGGTCGATCTGCTAATCGGCACCAATGCTCTGGAGATGAACCTCTACTTCATTCCCACCGGTGTGCGCGAGTCGATCGGGCGGCTGTTGGCGACCTACGTGTTCCACCGCGTCCATCCGCGTGCGCGTAAGTTGCTCAAGGCTTACGGCATGGGGCGCAAGGGGGTGAAGCCCGGCCATGCCTTCACCGATGCCGCGCATGACCTCGTATTCCGCTGGCCGGCGCGCCGCTTTGCCGAGGAGCATCGCGGCCGCACGCATATGTACGAATTCGAATGGGGATCGCCCCTGTTCGCCAAGCCCGGCTCCGGTGGCCTGGGCGCGGCGCATGCGATGGAGCTGCCTTTCGTGTTCGACACGCTGGCCGCTACCACCGGACCCGAAGGGCTGTGCGGCGAAGCGCCGCCGCAGGAACTGGCCGACCGGGTTCATCGCATCTGGGTCGATTTCGCCCGCGACGGCACCCTGCCCTGGCCCGAATTCACCCGCGAGCAGCGCCATGTCTACCAACTGGGGCGCGGCGAGGCGATCGAGGAGGCCCCCTTCCCGATCGCGCCCTTCCTTACCTGACGGAGCACACCCATGTATCTCGAACGACTGAAGCTGGATGGTCGCCGTGCGCTCGTCACCGGCGGGGCCAGCGGCATCGGCCTGGCGTGCGTGGAGGCGCTGGCGGAAATGGGAGCGCAGGTCGTCATCGCCGATCTTTCCGAAGTGGCGATCGCGACCGCCCGCACGGCGATGGCGGACAAGGGCCATGCCTGCGAGGGCGCGGTGATGGACGTTACCGATTCCGCCTGTGTAACCGCAGTGGCCGACCGGTTCGGTGCCATCGACATCCTCGTCAACAACGCCGGCATCGCCCGCAGCGACACCGCCGCCGAAACGGTGGCCGACGAGCATTGGCTCAACGTTATCGACGTCAACCTCAACGGCACCTTCTGGTGCGCGCGCGCCTTTGGGCGGCACATGCTGGAGGCGGGGCGCGGCAGCATCGTCAACGTCGGGTCGATGAGCGGCTTCATCGTCAACCGGCCGCAGGGGCAAAGCTACTACAACGCCTCGAAGGCGGCGGTGCACCAGCTGACGCGCAGCCTTGCTGCCGAGTGGGCCGACCGGGGGGTGCGGGTGAATGCAGTCGCGCCCACCTATATCCGCACCCCGCTCAACGAATTCGCCGACAAGCAGGGGGCAATGTACCGCCGCTGGATCGATTCCACTCCGATGGCGCGACTGGGCGAGCCGGAGGAAGTGGCTTCCGTCGTCGCGTTCCTCGCCTCCGATGCGGCGAGCCTGATGACCGGCAGCATCGTGCTGGCCGATGGTGGCTATACCTGCTGGTAATCCCATTCGTCATTGCGAGCGCAGCGAAGCAATCCAGGGCAGTCTTGAGCCGCTCTGGATTGCTTCGCTGCGCTCGCAATGACGTCGGATGATGATCCGATCAGTCAATTCAACGCGCCGAACGGC